>CAYXDZ010000389.1:0-1863 GCA_964463815.1 uncultured Verrucomicrobiota bacterium
AGATCGCGCAGCAGGTGGTCCAGCGGGCTGGACTTCGGCTCGACCAGCCGCAGCGACAACGCAAAGCAAACTCCGAACGCCCCGAGCGCGCCCGCGAAGTAGAGGCTGTAACGCGTCCATTCGAGGTGTTGCGCGGTGAACTGCCGGTCCCCGATGGCGTCCATCGCCAGCCCCCATAGGACCGGTGACAAACCCATGCTCAGGTTGGCGACCACCGAGTAGAGCGCGAAGAAGTGGCTGCGCCCCATCACAGGGGACAGCGTCATCGCCAGGCGCGTGTTGTTCATGCCCACCAGCGTGACGGCGAAGCCCATGGCCAGTTGCAGCGCGAGCACCTTGCCGAAGGTCAGTTCGGTCAGGCCGCTGGCCAGCGCCAGCCAGCCGATGACGATCACCGTCCAGCCGCCCAGGCAGAGCGAGATGATCGGCTTGCTGCCAAACTGATCGATCCGGGTGCGAAACAACCAGAGACCGGCGAGCCCGCCGAGAAACGCGAGCCCGGTCACCAGGAGGATGCGATCCTCCGCCATTGTGCCGGTGACCTTGAGATAGGCGACCGTGAATGCGCCGAGTCCGCCATAGGCGATGGACCACGCGATATTGAACCAGAGAAACCGGCGGAACGGCGGATACGCGGCGATCTCCCGCCACGGCACGGGCTGGCGCGACCCGCGCTCGGCTGCCGGCACTTCCACATCGGGAATCCGTCTCAAGTAGCGCAGGCTGGCGGCCCCCATGCATGCGCTGATCATGAACAACAGCGAGAATTGCCAGGCCGCCGGGGACGCGCCGAGGCAGATCGCCGCGAGCGCGAGCGTGGCGAAGTTGGCGATGCTTACGAGGGTGGCTTCGCGCGCCAAGAACTTCCCCCGCATCGATTCGGGAATCAGCGTGGTGATCCACGGCAGCCAGGCCGCGCTCGAGATGCCGCGCGAGAGATTGAAGCAAAACAGGAGCAGCAACAGCAACGCGAGCTGGGTGGCCGGTGACAGAAAGCCGCCCGTGATGGGGATCAACGCCAGCGCAAAGATAAACATCACCCGCAGCCCCCAGCCGGCATAGACGAACCGCTTGTAGCCGATGCGACCGATGTGACTCGCGGCGGGAATCTGGAAGATCACCAGCAACGGCATCATGCCGGCCACGATGCCCAGGACCGTCGCGCTCGCGTTCAGGCTCTTCGCGAACAGGATCATCGGGCTGTTCAGGATGATCGGATAACTGAGCGCGTTGAAGGTCGCGAACCAGAAGGCGTTCTCCAATCCGGGCGGGAATCCGGGCCGGTCCGTGGGGGGTGTGCTGGGGGCAAGTTCAGCCATGCTGGGCAACTTTCCCCGCTAATCCGATTCGCCAATGTGCGCGGCCACAAAGTCCCGTTCCACCTGATGCGTGAGCCGTTGCACGGCTTCCAGTGGCGTGAGCCAGGCCACTTCGTCGATCTCGTCGGCGTTGGCGCGGGCGGCGCAACTGCCGGGCAGCCGGATCATGTGCCACATTTCGACGACCTTCAGCTTGTCCTTCACATGATAGCTGTAGCTGCCGGCGAACACGCCCAGACGCAGGTTGACGCCGGTTTCCTCCATCGCCTCGCGCAGCGCGGTCTGGTCGGGGGATTCCCCGGCCTCGGGTTTGCCCTTGGGCAGCGCCCAGTCGTTGCGCTTGCCCCGGTGAACGATCGCGATGCGGCGACCCGTTCCCTCGTCGGCGGACCAGACGATCCCGCCCGCCGCGCGGAGTTGAGTTGAGTCAGTGGAAGTCGAGCCCATGTTGGTCCGCCGTCACGAAGCGTCGGCGGAATGCAGTTGGCGTAACAAAGCCACCCGGCGTTGTCGAGTGGTTTGCCCGTTCGCCAGCGTTGTCAGC
>CAYXDZ010000389.1:1963-3848 GCA_964463815.1 uncultured Verrucomicrobiota bacterium
CAGGAGGAGAAACCGCGCGCCGTGATGGAGTTGCTGGCGCTCAAGCCGGGCGAAGTCGTGGCCGACATCGGTGCGGGCTCGGGCTACTATACGCGGCGGATGGCGCAGGCCGTCGGCCAGACCGGGCGCGTGTATGCCGTCGATATTCAGCCGGAGATGCTGCAAATCCTGACCAACAAACTCACCGCCGAAGGCATCACCAACGTCGTCACCGCACTGGGCACCGAGCAAGACCCCAAACTGCCGGCCGGGCAGATCGACGTCGCACTGATGGTGGATGTGTATCATGAGTTTTCGTATCCCTACGAAATGGTCGGGGCGATCTGCAAAGCGTTGAAGCCGGGCGGGCGAATCGTCTTTGTGGAGTATCGCGGGGAGAGCCGGTGGGTGCCGATCAAGGAGCATCACAAGATGACCGAGGCGCAGGTCCGGAAGGAGATGGAGCCGCATCCGTTGAAGTGGGAACGGACCGTGAGCGACAAACTGCCGTGGCAGCATTTCATTGTCTTTCGCAAGACCGCGGTGGAGTAGCCAGCCGCCTGCAACCATCCGCCCGGCGTTTGACTTTTTGTTCGCCCGCGCGCCGGCATTGCCGTAGTTCCTAGCCCGCATGCCGGTCATCGAAGCCAGCGGACTCACCAAGCACTATCGCACGTACAAGAAGCAACCCGGCCTCTGGGGCGCGGTGCGCGGGCTCTGGCAGCGCGAGTACGAGACCACGGCCGCGGCGAAGGATGTCTCGTTCACCGTCGAGGAGGGCGAACTGGTCGGCTTCCTCGGCCCGAACGGCGCAGGCAAGACCACCACGCTCAAGATGCTCGCCGGCCTGCTCTACCCGACAAGCGGCTCAGCCAAGGTACTGGGCTACACGCCGTGGGAACGCGCCGACGCCTATCGCCGGCAGTTCGCGCTGTTGCTCGGCCAGAAGAACCAGCTCTGGTGGGACCTGCCCGCCCGCGAATCGCTCGAACTGAACGCCCGCATCTACGGCATTGAACACGGACAGTTCGAAAAAACCGTCGATGAACTCACGACCTTGCTCGACGTGAAGGACAAGCTGAACGTCAGCGTGCGGGAACTCTCGCTCGGCGAGCGGATGAAGATGGAGCTGATCGCCTCCCTGCTGCACCGCCCGAAGGTGCTCTTCCTCGACGAACCGACCATCGGCCTCGACGTCGTGTCACAGAAGACCGTCCGCGAGTTTCTCAAGGAGTACAATGCACGCCAGAAGACGACCATCCTGCTGACGAGCCATTACATGGCGGACATCCAGGCGTTGTGCAAACGCGTCATCATCATCGACCACGGCACCCTGTTCTTCGACGGCCAGCTCAATGAAGTCATCGACCGCTTTGCCGACTTCAAGCTGATCACCATTCACTGCGAGGGGACCTGGAGCTGTTCGTCCGAAAGCCTGGTGAAATACGGCGAAGTGGTGGAGCAAGCGCCCGGCACCGTGCAGCTCAAGGTGAAGCGCGACCGCGTGATCGCCACCTGCAAGGCGCTGCTCGATGAGTTGCCCGTGTCGGACATCGACATCCAGGAAGTGCCGATCGAGGAAGTCATCCGGCGGTTGTTTGCGGGACAGCAAGCGAGCGGGACAAAGGGAGCGGCTCAGTCCACGGCACCGCCTGCGTGAATAGCCCGTCGTGCGGTGGTTGCTCCGAATCAGCGCCACAGCGACAGGCTTACGAGCGGGGCCAGCATCAGGAGCCCGCTCAGGAGGAGGCCGACGATTACCCATCCTTCAACCCCCGGGGTAGTCGCTCGCCAGCGATTGCGCCAACCACGGGCGAACGCGACGGGGCCGCCCAGAATCCACAGCCCCAGGCTAGAGCAAGTTAAATGAAACTATAGCCGCAATGGGCGAACCAGTTGGCGGCAT
>CAYXDZ010000390.1:0-3839 GCA_964463815.1 uncultured Verrucomicrobiota bacterium
TTGTTGATCATGGGCATGCGGCTCGGCGAAGGCCCCGCGCCGGCCGCGCCCGGTCACATCCGCGCCTACAACGTCCGCACCGGTAAGCTGGCCTGGCGCTTCAACACGATTCCGCAGCCCGGTGAGTTCGGCTACGAGACCTGGCCGCCCAACGCGTATCAATACATCGGCGGGGCGAATGTCTGGACCGGTTTTGCGCTGGATGAAAAGCGCGGCATCGTGTTCTGCCCGACCGGTTCGGCGGCGTTCGATTTCTGGGGCGGCAATCGCATCGGCGAAAACCTGTTTGCCAACTGCCTCATCGCGCTCGATGCGAACACCGGCAAACGCATCTGGCATTACCAGTTCGTCCGCCATGATCTCTGGGACCGCGATCTGCCCGCACCGCCGAACCTGATCACGGTGAAGCACGGCGGCAAACGAATCGATGCCGTCGCGCAGGTGACGAAGTCCGGTCACGTGTTCGTGTTCGATCGTGAGACCGGCGAGCCGCTCTTCCCCATCGAGGAAGTGGCGGTGCCGCAATCCGATCTTCAGGGCGAGTCTGCCTGGCCGATGCAGCCGTTGCCCGTCAAGCCCGCGCCCTTCGCGCGCCAGCATTTTACCTACAACGAGATCACCGATATTTCACCGGAGTCGCATCGCCTGGTGCTCGACCGCTTCAGCAAGCTGCGACCACACACGCCCTTCGCGCCGCCGAGCGAGCAGGGCACGATCATTTTCCCGGGGTTCGACGGCGCGGCGGAATGGGGTGGCGCGGCGGCCGATCCTGACGGCGTGCTGTACGTGAACTCGAACGAAATGCCGTGGATTCTCACGATGGTGCCGACCCAGCCGAAGGGCGACGTGCCGCTCGCGACGGGCGAGGCGATCTACACCCAGATTTGCGCCGCGTGCCACGGCATGGATCGCCAAGGCAACCTTGCTCAGAACGTGCCGACGTTGATCGGGGTCGAGCAACGGCTCAAACCGGCCGATGTGCTGGCGTTGCTCCAGACGGGCAAAGGCGTGATGCCGTCGTTTGGGTTTCTCAGCGACGCGCAGAAGCAGGCGGTGACGGATCATCTGCTCGGCACCGCGACGGCCGCGAACGACGCGGGTCGTCAGGAGGAACTCACCGGCGTCGATGTGCTCGGGCAGATCCCCTACACGACGACCGGTTACAATCGCTGGCTCGACACGAACGGCTACCCGGCGGTCAAGCCGCCGTGGGGCACGCTCAACGCCATCGACCTGAACACCGGTGAATACCGATGGACCGTACCGCTGGGCGAGTGGCCCGAGTTGGCGGCGAAGGGCGTGCCGAAGACCGGCACCGAGAATTATGGCGGCCCGGTCGTGACGGCGGGAGGACTGGTCTTCATCGCCGCGAGCCGCGACGAGCACATCCGCGCCTTCGATCGCAAGACGGGCCGGGAACTATGGAAGGCAAAACTGCCGGCGGCCGGTTACGCCACGCCCGCGACTTACTCGGTGAACGGCCGGCAATACGTCGTGATTGCGTGCGGCGGCGGCAAGATCGGCACGAAGAGCGGCGATGCTTACGTCGCGTTCGCGCTGCCGAAGTGAGGAACCACGAATGATGAAACGAAGTCCACGAATCCTGACTCCGGCCTTGCCCACGCGGCTCGTGGAGGCGCGCGGACATCCCTGTCCGCAGCGGTCTTGGAAGTTACCGGGAGCGTCTGGGTTGCCGGCGGTTGCTGCGAACAGGAATGTCCGCGCGCCGCGCAGGGCGGGTACGGCCGGCTTCACCCTCATCGAACTGCTCGTCGTCATCGCGATCATCGGCGTGCTGGCGTCGCTGCTTTTGCCGGCGCTGGCGCGCGCAAAGGGCACGGCCCGCAAATCCGCCTGTGTGTCGAATCTCCGCCAGCTCGGCCTTGCCTGGCGCATGCACGTGGATGACCACGAGGGCCGTTTCCCCGACCGCCGCGACTTGAAGGAGGCGCTGCCGGAAGGCTACCGCCCATGGACCACCTGGCCGCCAAGCGACCCGCGCGCGGGCTGGGCCGCCGTCGTGCTGGCGGACTTGCTGCCGCAGGCGAAAGTGCTGGAGTGTCCGTCAATCCGGCTGGGGCCGCTCGGGAAGGCGGTTCAGGCGAATCAGTACGGCGGTTTCGACACCAACACCGCGCCGCGGGTGAACTACTGGATGTGGCGCTTCGACCGCACGGACGATCCCGTCCCGCTGGACAATTTCTGGGGCAAGACCGAGTCCGAAGCCGTGATCCAATTGCGGGAGGCGAACAATCCGGTTGCGGGACAGCCGTTCGGCCCGGTGGAGGTGGAGCTGGTGGTGGACCCCTACTTTCCCCGCACGATTCCCTCCGTGGCGGCCGAGCTGAAAGGCTGGTCCGCGCATCTTGGCGGTCGCAACCGCCTGATGCTCGACGGTCACGTGCAACACGTCAAAGACCCGCGCACGAGGTGATGCCATGAGGGCAGATGGTGGATGACCATCGGCAGCGAAACGATATTCGGTCCGGGGACATGCAGCCGGGCTCGGCTTGCGGTGACAGGGGCACCGGCCACTTGACTCGGCCGGGGTCCGCGCCCAAAGTTTTGCAATGGAAGCGAAGTTGATTTCGGAAACGCTGTTCGGCACCCGCTGGCAAAGGGCGGCGATCACCTTGTCCTCGGGCGAAGTGCTGACGGTCAAGCATGTGGACAGCGTGATGATGCCGCCGACGCGCGCCTGGCTGCTGGTGGCCCAACGAAAGGAAGGCCGGGATGTGCCGCGGATCATCGCGCCGGAACACGTGGTGAGCATCGAAGCGGATCCGCTGAAGGCATCGGCCAGCAAGCGCTAAAGCTTCAAGGCAACATCGGGAGCCGGGCCGTGACAGCAACCGCTACCGGCCACAACTTACTGGTTGCTCGCAACCGATTACTGCTTACTGCTTACTGCTTACTGAAGCGCTCATTCACCTTTCCTCCGGTTCGATCTCTAATTCGCCCGCTTCATCGAGCCGCTTGATCTCCGCCGTGTAACCCTGCCGAAAAGTCGGGTACTTCGGCAGGTAGCCCAGCTCCATTTTCATCCGGCGATTGCTCACCTTCTTGTTCGTCACGCCGCGCTTCTTTCTCGCGACCTCCTCGGGTGACGCGGCGGGCGGCATCCATTTGCCCAGGGTTTCGGACAGCCAGCGGAGGAAGTGAACCTGCGCGATGGGCTCGTCATCGACCACGTTGTACACCTCGCCCGGCCGGGCGCTTGGCAGCGCGGCGATGATCGCGCCCACCACGTCGTCGCGATGAATCATGTTCAAGTGCCGTTCACCCTTGCCCTCGAGGCGCGACTCGTTGGCGAGGAACTGGCGCAGCAAGTGGATACGGCCCGGCCCGTAAATGCCCGCGATGCGGAGGATCGCGGCGGGGAACTTCCGCTCGCGCGCGGCGGTCAGCAGCAGTTGCTCGGTGGCAACGAGCACCTTGCCGGTCTCGCTGGCTGGCTCGGTCGGATGCTCCTCCTTCACCACCACGCCGTTGTCCTGCCCGTACACGCCGGTGCTGCTGGTGTAGATGAACTTCTTCGGCGGGGTTGCGGCCAGCCAGTCGAGCAGGTGGCGCGTGCCTTCGAGATAAACGCGGCGGTAATCCTCGACGCCGCCGTGCGAGCTGGAGACGCAGTTCACGACCCAGTCGAACGTGCGGTCGATCCGGCGTAAGGAATCGGGCTGCGTGATGTCGGCATTGATCGCCTTGATGCCGGCTGCCTTGAGATCGGCACGGCCCTCGGCGTTACGGCCGATGCCAATGACTTCATGGCCTTGACGGACCAGTTCCGCGCCGAGCGGCAGGCCGATGTAACCGCAGCCGATGATCAACGTGCGCAT
>CAYXDZ010000391.1:0-3823 GCA_964463815.1 uncultured Verrucomicrobiota bacterium
GCTTTAGCCGGCGGCGGAACATCTCGATGCCCGACACGGTCTCACCGGTTTCGGCATCGAGGTAGGAAAGCGGCTGGCCTTGCTCGTCCAGTTGGCGATAGCCAAAGAACTCGTCCCGCACGGAGAACCAGTCGAAGAAATCGTCCTTGATCCGCGTGCCCTCGATCTCGCCGTCAAAGTCGAGCATGGCGAGGTAAAGCCCGTAGAGTTCCTCGCCGTTGCGGCATTTGAAAACGGATTCGGCATTCCAGTTGACGCCGCCGTGGCTTTGGGCAAACGGCACGTTCCACTTGTACTCCAACGCGCGGCTCATGAAGAAAAGCCACTTGTGCGCGGAGTCGAACGCGAGGTTCGCCACCAGGATGTCGTAGTTGGAATTGAGCCGGTGGATGGGATCGGCGTAGTAGCGACGGGCGATGTTCGCGTCGCGTTCCTTGACCCGGCGCTCCAGTTCGTTCTTCTCGCGAAGCAACTGGGCGAGCCGTCCGGTCTCCTGTTTCATCAGGATCTTCGCCTCCTGGGAGTCGAGCACCAGCGTGCGCATTCCCAGCCACAGCGTCTGCACGCGCGCCCGGCTGTCGATGCCCTCGATCTGGGCCTTCTCCCCGGCCGCCAGGCGCTCTTTCTGGGCCTCCTTCTGGCTGATGGCCAGTTCGCCGCCGGTTTGCACCCCGGCATTGACCGCGTTGAAGAAGATGTTCACCGGGTTGAGCTTCTCGATGCTGAACGCGTCGGCATAGGCCTGGGCCGCGGCCTGCGCCGCCCGTAAATGACCGATCTCCTCGGTGAGCTTTGCTTGCCGGTTGCCGTAGTCGATGACGACGTTTTGCACATTGGCGGCACGGTTGATCTCGATGCTGATTTCCCGGTGCAGGTTGTCGATCTCGGTCTGGTTTCGCCGGATGCGCAGACGCGCGAGGTCGATGCTTTGCATCTGCTGCCAGATTTCGCTGCCCTCGTTGTTCTGCGGTGTGTCGTATCCTGTCTCGCCGGGGCGCGCCCCCGCGATCTCGAATAACCGGAACTCGAAGGAGATCGTGGACTGCTCGTACTGTTCCTGCACCTCGTCAAAGTTCTGGCGGAACGTCCCGTACGAGGCCAAGGCCGCCGCCTGACGGTCGCGGGCAAAGCGCAGTTGCGATGTCAACACGGTCGGATTCAGCCAGTCCTTGATCGAGTTGAACGAATCGAAGAGTTCGGGATCCTGTCCCTGAAACTTCTGTACCAGCATCAGGAAGTTGCGGTCGAAACCCAGGGGCGTGCTGTCGCCGCTGATCTGCGCGAGCAAGGCCGTCAAATCCCCCCGCGCCGCGCGATACCCGGCGACGGCGGTGTCGAGGCCGGAATCGGTCTGCGCTTCCGGATCGAGTTCGGGAAAGATGCCGTCGAGGAGGCCGCCGTTCACCAGCAGGTAGCGTTGCGATTCGGAGGCAAGTGTGCGGGCGGTGGCGTCATTGCCGTTGGCCCAGTGCAGCCAGGCGAGCTGGCGCGCGTTGCGACCAAAATCCTTGAGCAGGTCGTAGAGCATCACCAGGTCGCGGTAGCCGAGGAACAGCAATGTGTCGTCGCCGGTGACGGATTGGGGCTGACCGCCGACCATTACGGTCGCGGGTGCGAGGTGACGATTGGGGACGAGGTTGCGGAACAGATCGTAGCCGAAGGTCGGTTCCTCAATTTCCACGTCCGGCCCCGCCTGCGTGGAGACGATCCCCACCGCGTCGATTTCGTTCCACCCGACAACTGCGGGTGAATCCAATTCGAGGCGCACGCCATCGATGGCAAAGCCCGGATCGGCAAACGGCACACTCATAATACGCGCGGTTTCGGGCGCGGCGGCGGCGGTGCCGGTCCAGACCGTCTGCCAGGTCTGGTTTGCAGCATTGCGGACCTGGACCAGATCCACCGCCCCAGGGCTCAAGGTTTCGTAGATGCGAATCTCGGTCGCCGGAGTAGTGGACGGATAACCTAACTCCAGGAACTCCCGTTCATCGTCCGCGGTTTCGGACGCCCAGGCGGTCGGAATGTCACCATAGTTTGGATAGGTATCGGGCGCGCCCAACGCCTGGATGGCGTCCCACGCACTGTTGCTCGGGCTGAACTCGCTGCTGAAGCCGATCACCGAATTGGCCCAAATCGTGGCCGGCACCGAGGGCCCCGGTTCGCGCACGGTGAGTCCGAGGTCGAACAGCTCGAAGTACAGCCCCAATGCTTCCTGAAACTTGTCGCCCGCCTCGGTGTAGCGCTCGAGCTCGTTGTCGATGACAAACCCGCTCGCGGGCGGCACGCGGCCCAACGGCGGTCCCAGGCGGTCCTGCTCGGCCAGCGCCACCTTCTCCTTCGCGAGGATGATTTCGGCGGCGGTGCGGTTGTAATAAATGTCCAGCAGCAGATTGCCGTAGGCCGGCGCATTGTTCCGCGAGATGAACTTGAGCAGCAGGGCCTCCGCTTCGCGTGAACGCTCCAGTTCGGCCTCGCCCCACAACCCGGCCATGCGGGTGTAGTCGGGATAGGTCAGTCCCGCGTCTTCCGTATAGAGCAGGTCCTTGAAACGAAAGGCCGCCTGATCCTTCGGGAATGCCGCCGAGTCGTCGGCGTCTGCGTGGTACAAGAACTTCCGCGCGTAGCCGGCCAGCAGGGCCGTGTTGGAGTAGTCCACCGCCCGCACCTCGACGACGCCGGTCCGGGTGGTGGTGCCCGGCCGATTCTCCTGCGTATCACCGATCACCAGCGTGTCGTCGTCCAGAGCGACCGAGGTTCCGTAGCCGGGATAGAAGTCCTCTTCCGGCGGATAAAAGGATCTGGCCAGGCTCCAGGTGCCGGCCACTTCGGTGACCAGGTGGACCGCGCCGTCGGGATAACTTTCTTGGATCCCCACGGCGAGGGCATTGCCGGAAAGCGAAAGGGACGTCATGGGCGGCCCCCCCGTATAAACCCGCGCCCTTTGAACTTCCGCCCAGGAGCTGTCGTCCCGGCGCAAAAGATAAAGATTGTCGCGATTGAAGCCGTCGTTCCAGATGCCCACCGCCAACACGTCACCATCCAGGCTCACCCGCAGTCCGAACTGGTCATTGGCGACGCCGTTCCCGGCCACCAGCTTCTGCTGCAATTCCCAGGCATCCGTGCCGCGGGTATAAACATAAACCGAGCCCGACGCGCTGCCCTTGTCATCGTCGCCGGTCGCCCCCACCACCAGCGTGTCACCCGCGATGGCAAGGCTCGCGCTGAACTGGTCACTATTGGCCGCGTCGTGCGCCATTAACTTGGCGGTCTCGCCCCAGTTGTTCAATCCGCCCTGGTTCCGCGCGAAGGTATGCACCGCACCGCGAAAACTGGTGTCCGCCCGGTGTCCGGCCACGACCAGATCGCCGCTGATGGCGACGGTTTCACCGAAATGGTCGGCATCGGCGGTGGCCGTCCGCCGGGCCATCTGCGTCCAGGTGGTGCCGCTGCGTTTGAAGATGTAAATGCCGCCGTTCCAATCGGACTGGCCATACGCGCCGATCACGATGGTGTCGCCGTCAATGTCCACCGACCACCCGAAGTTGACATACGGTTCGGCCGTCGTCGGTTGCAACTGTTGCTCCAGGGCCCAGACCCCGTTCGCGCGGCGGTAAACGAAGGCAATGCACGTGTTGTTTCCCTCGGGCTCCGGATAATGGAAAGGGGCACCCACCACCAGCGTGTCGCCATCCAGTGCGACCGCCCGGCCATAGTCGGCATTGCCATTCAAGGCCGCTTCGGACCACGGCCCGGGACCGGATGCCTGTCCCTGCAAAGCCAGCGCATCCGGGATCATCTGCGCCGGCAAGTGGCTGACACAGGC
>CAYXDZ010000392.1:0-3822 GCA_964463815.1 uncultured Verrucomicrobiota bacterium
CAAGCGGTAGTAACGCCGCTTCAGCGCCTTTCCGCTGACCGGATAGACGTAGTAGAGGTTGCGTTTGGAATCACGCGGGGACTTGGCCATGCGACAGTTTCGGTTCGGAACGGGCACAAGGCTAGCCAAGCCGGCCGCGGTTTGAAGCTGAATTTTTCAGTTGCCCGCCCGCCTGGGTGCCGCCTTTGTGAACAAGTCGCGAACAGTTGGCCAACAAGGTCTGAACAGCCCGTGAGCACGCTGGCAGCAGATTCCGGCAGTTCTTTGCTGCGATCCCGCCCAAAGCCGGGTAGCACACTTTGATCATGATTGATTCCGTCAGCCCCGAGTCCGCCGGTAGTTCAGCCAATGCCGCCGATTTGAAGAAAGCCCGCCGCCGCAAAGCGTTGACGGATGTCGCCGCCGCGCTCGTGCCGGACCGCCTGCCGCCGCACTCGCTCGAAGCCGAGCAGGGTGTGCTGGGATGCATTCTCCTGGACCCGCCGCACTGCCTGGGCGAGTGCATCGAGAAATGCAAAAGCGGCGCCGAGGTGTTTTACGATCTCAAGCATCAGGTCATTTACGAGGCGTTGATCGCGATGAGCACCAAGGGGCACGCAATCGATCTCATCACCCTCCAACAGCATCTCAAGGACAACAAGCAGCTCGAAGCCGTGGGCGGCATTCCGTATCTCATGTCCCTCGCGGACGCCGTGCCCTCGCCGGCCAACCTGAAGTACTACCTTGAGATCGTCCTCGATAAACACATCCTGCGCCGGATCATCCGGGTGTCCTCGGAAGTGGTTTCCGATTCGTACGAATTCGAGGGCGAGGTGGACCGCCTGCTCGATGAAGTGGAAACGAAGATCCTGCGCCTGAGCGAGGAGCGGGTCGAAGGCTCCTCGGTGGCGATGAAGGATCTCGTCCACAAGGCGATCAACACCATCGAGGACTTTTACAAACGCGAGGGCCAGACCACCGGCGTCAGCACCGGGTTCCCGGACTTCGACAAGATGACCACCGGTCTGCACGAGGGGGAAATGATCGTCATCGCGGCGCGGCCCTCGATGGGCAAGACCTCGCTGGCCATGAACATCGCCGAACATGTGGCGCTGGACCTCAACCTGCCGGTGGGCGTGTTCAGCCTGGAAATGTCCGCCGAGTCGCTCGTGCTGCGCATGTTGTGCTCCCGGGCGAAGGTGAATCTGCGCAGCATCCGGGAGGGTTTTCTGGCCGAGCGGGACTTCCCCAAACTCACCAACGCGGCCAGCCGGATGGGCAAGGCACCGCTGCACATCGACGACTCGGCGGGGCTCTCGATCCTGCAGTTGCGGGCCAAGGCGCGGCGCATGCACAACCAGCATGGCATCAGGCTTTTCGTCATTGACTACCTCCAGTTGCTTCATTCTACTGCGCGCCGTTCCGCGGACAACCGGCAGCAGGAAATCGCTGACATTTCCGGCGGCATCAAGGCTCTGGCCAAGGAACTGAAGGTTCCGGTCATCGTCCTCGCCCAGCTCAACCGCGACGTGGAAAAGCGGCCCAAAGCCACGCCCATGCTGTCCGATCTGCGGGAATCCGGGGCCATTGAACAGGATGCCGACCTGGTGGGTCTGCTTTACAAGCCCAGTGCCCGGGACGGTGAAGAAGATGGCGAATCCGGTGCGGAAGAGTCCGAAGGCCAGCGGGTAAACCTGCTGATTGCCAAGCAGCGCAACGGGCCGACCGGCGATGTCGAGCTGGTGTTCCTGAAGGGCTTCACCCGCTACGAAAGCCTGTCCAAAGTCAGCGCGGACGACCTGCCGGCCGGCGATTAACGCATGAACAAATTGACAAGAGCTGCCCTGCTGCTGGGGGTGTGCTGTGGCCTTCTGCTGCCGGTCGCTCGCGCTCAAGATGGGCTGAGCTCGGCCGTCTATAAGGTGAGCATCCGCCATGTGGGTCCACCGGCAGTCAGTGATTCGCTTATTCTCGCCAACGTCCGGGTCGAGGTGGGATCCCGCTTCAATCGCAATTCCATCGATGACGACGTGCGGAACCTTTACGGGACCGGATATTTTTACGCGATCCAGGTGTTGGAGGAATACGATCCCGTCCAGGGCTATCACTTGATTTACCTGGTGCAGGGCAACCCGCTGCTGACCGACATCCGGTTCGAGGGCAACACCAAGTACAAGGATTCGAAGCTCCAGAAGACGATCAGCACCAAGGTGGGCAAGCCGCTCAACGAGCGCGGGCTCCATCAAGACGTGCAGGCCATCAAGAAGCTCTACCAGAAGGCCGGCTATCCCGGCACGACCGTGGAGTACGTCCGCAGCATTGACGAACAGGCCGGCCGCGCCACCGCCACATTCAAGATCACCGAAACCCCGAAGATCCGCATTCAAGACGTGATCTTTGAGGGGGCGAGCGCCGTCAGTCAGAAAAAATTGCGCAAGGCCCTCAAGACCCGCCGCTGGTGGATGTTTTCCTGGCTGACCGGCAGCGGTAGTTACAAGGAAGACGAGTTTGAGATGGATCGCGACCGGCTGGCGGACTTTTACCGCAATCTGGGCTACCTCGACTTTGAGTTGAAGGACGTGAAGTTCGACTATCCCGAGCCCAATCGCATGGTCATGCGCCTGCAGCTCTTCGAGGGCCGGCAGTATCAGGTCGGATCGGTCGGCTTCTCCGGGGTCACCCTGGTGGACACCAATACTGTTCTGGAAAAGCTCACCATGCCGGCGGGCGAAACGTTCACCCCGGGCGGGTTCTTCAACGACATCGAAGTCGTCGAGGATGCCTACGGTGCGATCGGGCACATTGACGTCCGGGTCCGGCCGCAGCGGAACGCCAACGTCGAGACCGGCAACATGGACCTCGTGTACGACGTGACGGAAGGCCAGCGGGTGTTCATTGAGCGCATCGACATCCGCGGCAACTCCAAGACCAAGGACCGCGTGATCCGCCGCGAACTGCTGGTCAATCCCGGCGAACCTTTCAACAAGGTGCTGGTCAAGGTCAGCACCAACCGCATCGGCCTGCTGAACTATTTCGAGAAGATCAGTTGGGACCACGAGCAGACGGAAATCCCCAACCGGCGCAACCTGGTGCTGAGCGTCGAGGAGAAGAACACCGGCAACTTCCAGATCGGCGCCGGCCTCAGTTCCATCGACAACCTGGTCGGTTTTGCCGAGGTCACTCAGAGCAACTTCGACTTGTTCAACCCCCCGTACTTCACCGGCGGCGGCCAGAAGGCCAATCTCCGCGTCCAGATGGGCACTTCGCGGCAGGACTACATGCTCTCATTTGAGGAGCCCTGGATGTTCGGGCGCAAGTTGATCTTCAACCAGGAGCTGTATCACCGCGAACTGAACTTCCAGAGTTCGCTCTACAACGAGCGCCGCACCGGCTCGAGCACTTCCTTCACCCGGCCGCTCGGTTCCGAGCGCTTCCGCGCCACCGTGAGCTACACCATCGAAAAAGTTGGCCTGCTCGACGTCAGCCCGAGTGCCTCGCCCGCCATCCAGGAAGAGGAAGGATTGCAGCTCATCTCCGAAGCCGGTCTTCGCCTCACCTATGATCAGCGCTATGGCTATGGCCCGCTTACCGGCGGCCTGCCAACGCGCGGTTACCGCACCATTCTGGACACCGGGCTCGCGGGGGGGCCGTTCGGGGCCGATGCGGACTTTTACCGGCTCGAACTCCGCCATACGCATTATTTCCCCGGGTTTGGCGAGGGCCACGTGCTGGAGATCATGGCGCGCGCGGGCGTGACCGAGAACTACGGCCGCTCTGACTCGGTGCCCTTGTTCAACCGCTGGTTCCTGGGCGGGGCCTTCAGCATGCGGGGCTTCGACTACC
>CAYXDZ010000393.1:0-3816 GCA_964463815.1 uncultured Verrucomicrobiota bacterium
CCCGCAGCAATCCCGCCACCTTCACCGGCATGTTCAACGACATCCGCGAGCTGTTTGCGAAGCTGCCGGCCGCCCGGGTACGGGGCTTCAACGCCGGCCGGTTCAGCTTCAACGTCAAGGGCGGTCGTTGCGAAGCCTGCCAGGGCGACGGCCTGATCAAGGTCGAGATGCACTTCCTGCCACCGGTGTATGTGACGTGCGAAGCCTGCGGCGGGCGGCGCTATAATCGCGCGACTTTGGAGATCGCCTACAAAGGGTTGAACATCGCCGACATCCTCGATCTGACGGTGGACGAAGCGGTGAACTTTTTCCGCGCGGTGCCGTCCATCTTTGAACAATGCCTCACGCTGGCGGAAGTCGGGCTGGGTTACTTGAAGCTGGGGCAGTCCGCGACCACGTTGTCCGGCGGCGAGGCCCAGCGCTTGAAGCTGGCGGCGGAGTTGAGCCGGAAGTCGAGCGGCCGCACGCTCTACATTTTGGACGAGCCGACGACGGGCTTGCACTTTCACGACGTGGCGCGGTTGTTGGATGTGCTGTTCAAACTGCGGAATATGCGAAACACTTTGCTCGTCATTGAACACAACCTTGATGTCATCAAGACGGCTGACTGGGTGATCGATCTGGGCCCTGAGGGTGGCGCGGCCGGCGGTGAAGTCGTGGTGGCGGGCACACCGGAGACGGTCGCGAAATGTGCGGCCAGTCACACGGGTCATTATCTGAAACGCGTATTGCATGTCTGAACGAACTGCCAGCTTCGGTGTGTGGAGATGTTTCCTGCGACCAGCAGGGTTGCTCTGTCTGGCCCTTTTGCTGGTCGGCATTCGTCTGCCGGCGGCGGAGCCCACGGACGCCGAACGGCGCGAGCTGGCCACCGCAAATGTAGCCTTGGATGTTCCCAATTACGCCGACGAGCTTTACACAGCCTTCATCGCCAAGTATCCAGATTCCAGTCTGCTGCCCGAAGCCAGGTTGGGACAGGCACAGGCGTTGCGCTTGCAGTCGAAGCTCGACGCCGCGCTGGCGTTGCTGCGCGAGCATGTTCCGCGTGCCGGCGTACTGGCGGATCAGTATCGTTACTGGATCGGCTACAACCTGTTCTCCAAGGGGGAACTGGCGGCGGCGGAGACCGCCTTTGCGGAGCTGATCACGACGCATCCGGAATCCCCCGAAGTGCTCGGTGCGGCGGAGCTTCAGGCCCGCACCTTCTTCCGGCGTCAGGATTATGAACGCACGATCGCGTTGCTCGCCGATCCGGCGGGCGCCTTTGAGCAGGCGCGATCCGCAACGCCTGCGAAAGAACTGGCGATCCGGGGACTGCTGCTGCTGGCGGAAGCCCAGTTCGAGCTCGGCAAGTATCCGGCGGCCGAGGCCACCTTGGCGCGGTTGCCCGCTGAAAACCTTCCCACTTCCGCCGCCTGGCGGCAGGCTGCCTTGCGCGCCCGCGTGCTCGCGGCCACCGACCGGGTTGCCGAAGCCCACGCCTCGATGGCGGACGTCATCACCAAGGCGCAGGCCACCGAGCGGTTGGAGCTGGTCGCCGAAACGCACGCACTGAACGGCGGCATTCTGGAACAGCTCGGCCGGCCCGCCGAGGCGCTGGCGGCTTATGAACCGAACCTCAGGCCGGAGGTTCCCCTGAACTGGCGGAGTCACGCGCTGGCCCGGGTGGTGACGCTCGCCCAGGCGACCAGCGGGCCCGCGGGGGCGGTCGAGAAGCTGGAGTTGCTGAGTGCGCAGGGGCTGGATGCGCCGGCACCCGATCTGGTCCAGCTCTCGCTGGGCGAATTGCGGTTGCGAATGTTTCACGAGCTGCCCCTGGCCGAGCGCGCCGCCGTGCCCCAGTTCTCGCCGACTGCTTCGAACCACCTTTTCGCCGCGCTCGCCAGCTTCACCAATGTGACCGGACGCTTTACGAACAGCCCGTATCTGGGCAAGGCCTGGCTGGATCGTGGGTGGTGTCACTGGGAGCTGGCACAATGGCCGGAGGCGGTGAGCTCCTTCGAAGAGGCGACCCAGCGGCTGCCCGTGGGACTGGACCAGGCGACGGCGGTTTTCAAGCTGGGGGACGCCCGGTTTCGCCTCGAACAATTTGCTCCCGCTTTGACGAACTACAGCCGGCTGGTGCGCGAGTACGGCGAGGAACCCCGGGTGAAGTCCGGCCTGCTGGATCAGGCCTATTACCAGATGATCCAGGCGGCCATCCAGACCGGCGACCAGCCGGCGGCGGAGTTTGCGGTCAAGGCGTTGCTGGCCCAGTTTCCGGGAAATTTTTACGCTGAACGCGGGCTGCTGCTCGTCGGCCAGTTCCTGAACGACATTCGTGAGCCGGCCCGGTCACGGGCGGTGCTGGAAAACTTTGACAGCCGCTTTCAGGGTTCGAGCCTGGCCCCGGAAATTGATCTCGCCATCGCCCGCACCTTTGAGCTGGAGGGCAAATGGCCCGAGGCGGCGGCCATCTATGACAAGTGGCTGGGGCTTTACACCAATCACACCTCCCGGGCCTCGGCTGAGTTTCACCGCGCGTTTGCGAGGTCGAACGCACGCCAGGTGGAGCCGGCCTTCGCGGGTTTCACCAATTTTGTGGCGACGTATCCGCAACATCCGCTCGCGCCCAAGGCATTCTTCTGGCTGGGCAATCATTTTAACGCCACGCAGGAATTTGCCCAGGCCGAGTTGCATTACCAACTGCTCTTTTCCGGACCCCACCACACCAACTGGCCGGTCTCGCGGTTGACGTATGAAGCCCGGATCTCCGCCAGTCGCGCCGCCCTGCAACGCCAGCTCTACGGCGATGCCCGTTCCTATCTCACCAACCTGCTGAACATGGCCGTCTGTCCGCCCGATGATCGGCGGCCGGTGCGGGCGGATTGTTGCCCACGGGACATTTACGCGGAAGCGCTGTTTGCCTATGGTGATGTGTTTGCCGCGGACACGACGGCCGATGCCAGCCGCTTTGGTTTCGCCCGCACCGCGTTTCGGCGGCTGGTCACTGACTTTCCGGACAGTCCGCTCGTGCCCGCCGCCCTGGGCCGCATCGGAGACAGCAACGTCGCGCTGGGTGAATTCAACGAAGCCGCCAAGGCTTATCGTGACTGCCTGCGTGATGCGCGGGCCACGGTCGGTGAGCGCAGCCGTGCGGAGATCGGGCTGGGCCAGGCGTTGGAAAAGGAAGCCGCCGCCCGCGACCCCGCCGAACAGGGTGAACTCCTGGCCCGCGCCCGCGATCACTATTTGAATGTCCTGTATGGGCGGGGCCTCAATGTCGAGGCGGGCGAAGTGACCGAAGCTCGCTGGCAGCGACTGGCCGGTGAGTCCGCCGCAAGACTCGCCGCCGCCCGGGGCGACTGGGAGACGGCCGCGCGTTTGTATGAACGCCTGCGCGAGCTGCTGCCGGTGTTGGCGGATTACTACACGCCGCTGATCCGGCGCATGGAGGAACGCGCCCGGTTGGGTGGTTAAACGTGCGTTTCGATTGCCCCGCACCGGCGCAGGTGGGGCGCATGTTGACCATGTCCCGGAGCGCCGGCCTCCGGCCGGGCGTTAATGGAAGCATGCTCATGAACCCGCCGGATCGGAGATCGGCACGCCACAATCGCCGGCCGGTGCTCCGGGACTGTGTCGGTATGGGCATCGACGCGGGGGCCTCCGGGGTTGATATTGATGTGGTGCCGGCTAAGTTGGTCGCGCATCCCGAACGTATGAACGCCATGAAATCCCCCGCTCACTATCTCTGGTTGGCTTTGATCGTCCTCGTCCCCGGTGCCCACGCGAATCTCGATCTGCCCCTCCCGCCGGAATTCAAGTTCCGTCCGCAGA
>CAYXDZ010000394.1:0-3813 GCA_964463815.1 uncultured Verrucomicrobiota bacterium
TTGCCGGAAACGTCGTTGGCGAACATGAAGCTGCCGATGCGCGTGCTGTCGGTCCAGAAGGCGAGCGCGATCATGTCGAGCATGAGGCGGCAGTGCTCCTGATGGTCGCCCGGTTCACCCTTGGGCGCGGCAACATCTTCGCCGGGCTGCGTCTCGGGTTTCCAGTGACGGGGATCGGGTTTGGAGAAAAACTCGAGCCGCTTCTCCACCTCGCGCACCGCGTCGAGATATTCATCGAGCTTGAACTGATCGTCGCGACCGAGGCGGCCACGGAGGGTGTGGGCGTCGTCAAGTACGAGGTCGAGCAAAGCCTTGTTGTCTTCCTGCTTCCGCAGGTCCGCCTTGGAAATCTGGCCGGCATTCATCACGCCGTAGAGCCGCTCGTAGGCGAGGCGCGGGTTGATTTCCTTTGCCAGCGGCATGTTGGGCGAGCGCCACGAGATGTAACAGCCGTAGAGGCGCGTGTAACCGACGTTGGTGTCAATGCCGGAGATGACCGGGTCAATGCCGAGTTCCAAAGACGGCAGGGGGGTGAGGTGACCGATCTGCTGCGCGCAAAGCTGGTCGATGGAAAGCCCGCCCACGCTGATGTCCTTGCCGGCGGTCTTGCGCACGGGCAGGCCGGTCAGGAAGTTCGCCGTCTTGGCGTAATGTCCGTCGCCCTGATGACTGTGCTGCTTGTCGAGCCCCGAGAAGACCAGGAGATTGTCGCGGTGCCGGGCGAGGGGTTCGAGCGCGAAGGGCAGTTCGAAGTCCGCGCCGTCCTTCGTGGGAAACCAGTTCTTCTCCCACACGCCGTTCGGAAAATAAATGCACGCCATCCGCACCGGAGCCTGGACGTGCTTCGCCGCCTTGGTCGAAGCCAGCGCGTCCGGAGCGGCCACGGCCGACACCTTGCCCATCGCGTCGAGCAGCGGCAGGCCGAGCAAGGCACCCGCGCCCTTGAGGAAGGAGCGCCGCGGAAGGCGCCAGTTACGTTGCAGAATGGCCGGGGCGACGCCGAAGGTCGATTGCAGGGAGCGCGGGGTATGGTTCATCTCAGGATTCCGGTTGGTTGTGCTTCGGGTAAAAGCGGTGCTGAAACGGATAGCTGGTGGCGATGGTTTCGATGAGCACGGTGGTTCGCCATTCATTTGCTTCCAGTGCTTTCATGGCGTCATCAATAACGCAGTTGTCGAACTTGTTCAATTCCCGGCCGAAGGCAAAGCCGGTCATTTTGCGGGTCAGGTGCCGGATGATCTTGTCCTTGCGTGCCATGAGCACCTGCTTCAAGCCGGCCGCACCTTCGTACGTTTCGCCCGTGGGCAGGGTGCCCTGGGTGTCCAGCGGTTCGCCGTGCATTTCCTCGCGCCACCGGCCGAGCACGTCAAAATTTTCCAGTCCAAAACCCAGCGGGTCCATCTTGTCGTGGCAGGCGGCGCATTCGGCTTTCAGGCGATGCTGCTCCAGTTGCTCGCGCAGGGAGAGGCCGTGCGTTTCGGCGGCTTCCTCGTCCAGGGCCGGCACGTCCGGCGGCGGCGGCGGAATCTTGTCGCCGAGCAGCGATTCCAGCACCCAGCGTCCCCGCAGCACGGGACTTGTGCGCAAGGGATACGAGGTCAGCGCATGAACGGCTGCCATGCCGAGCAGACCACCGCGGCTCGCGTCTGCGATTTCCACGCGTTGCAGCTCCTCCCCCGTGACGCCCTCAATGCCGTAGAGTTGCGCCAGCCGGGCGTTGGCAAAGGTGTATTTGCTATCGATCAATTCGAGCAGGGAACGGTCCTCGCGCACCAGATGGTTGAAGAAGGCTTTCACCTCCCCCTTCATTGAAAGCGCCAGAGCGGTGTCAAACTCCGGATATTTGGTCGTATCGGGTTTCACCTCACCGCCGAGTTTGTCGAGATCGAGCCACTGGAGCGCAAAGCGTTCGCCCAACGCCTCCGCCTTGGGATCTTGCAACATGCGGTGCAACTGCGCGCGGTACACCTGCGGGTCAGCGAGTCGGCCCTGTTCGGCCAGCGCGAGCAGTTCCTCGTCCGGCATCGACGACCACAGGAAGTAGGAGAGCTTGCTGGCGAGCGGCACATCCGCCAGGCGTTGGATGCCGGTTTCGGCCGGCTCGGGTTCGGCGAGGAAGAGGAAGTGCGGCGAAATCAAGATGCCCTTCAACGCGAGCCGAACCGAAGCCGCGTAACTGTCGCCCCGTTCATCCGCACGATGGAAGAGCAACATCAGTTTGTCCACTTCCTCCGTCGTCACCGGCCGCCGCCAGGCACGCCGCGCAAAGGCGGAGATGACTTCGCGGGCCGGTGGTTCCGCCTTGGCGAACAAGCCGGGCTGCTTGAACAAAATGCGTTCGCGGGCTGCACGAAGTTCACGGTCTTGTCCGCGCATACGATCCGGCAAAACCGCCTGGGTGATCTGTTCCGCCGCCGCCAGATACTTCTCGATGTGGATCGAGGAGATGAAAAGCGTGTCGCCCGTCGTGTCGAACCCTTCGCCGCCACCGCCATCCTTCGGCAGCAGTCCCTCGAGCTTGAGATCGAACTCCACCCCGAACAGGTCACGGATCGTGTTGAGGTATTCCTCCCGGTTCAACCGGCGGCTCATCACGTAGCCGCGATAATAGCTGGCCGTGCGATCCGAGGCGAGCTGGTTGCAATCGACGGCGGCGGGCTTGGGCAGCTTCCGGAGAAAGCCGGCCAGCCGCTCGAACTCACCGTAATTCAACTCACCGGATTTCTTTGGCGGCATCTCGTAGGCCTGCACGCGTTCGAGGGCGAGTTGCCAGACTTCCGGTTCGGCCTTGATGGCCTCAAAGTCGGCGAAGCGTTCCAGATTCAGGTCGGCCTTGGCCTGCTCGTTGTCGTGGCAGTCATAGCACTTCTTGACCAGCAGCGGCTTGATGATCTTCTCGTAATCCTCCGCCAGATCCGCCCGGGCCGTCGCCACGCCCAGCGCCAAAGACATCGCCACATAGGCAGGCAGGGCAGGGATGCGGGGTTTGCCGGGCTTCATGGGCCGTATTATGTGACGCAAATCTGCGGATCTGTCCATACTTCGAGTGGGCACAATGAGTCCAACTCGACGTCTCAGTTCCACCGGTTCTTCAAAAGGAAATGACCCGAAACAGCCGCGAAACGGAACCGCGGGTGGCAGGCTTCCGCCGGGGAGATGCCCGCGCTAACGCAGCAGATCGGCGTGCAGCAGCACCTTGAACTGATGCTGGGTCAGCACGGTCGCCGCGATGTCGAAATCCTCCAGGCTCAGCGCCAGTGCCGGGCGACCGTTCGGCCGGGTGATCAGCGAGTAGGCGTAGTGAATGTTGACCTCCGCCTGGAGCAGCGCCGCCAGGACGCCTTTGAGCTTGGTCTCGGAATCAAACTCCACCACCAGCACCTCGCTCTCCGTGAACGCAAAGCCGTGCTCGACGAGCAACTGGCGCGCGCGATCCGGGTCATCCACAATCAGCCGCAAGATGGCCGCGTCCGTGGTGTCCAGCGCCGTCAGTGCCAGCACATGAACGCCCTCATCGTTGAACAGGCCGATCAGGTCGTGGAGCCGGCCCATCCGGTTCTCCGCAAACACGGAAAACTGCCGGATTGGCTCGGGGCGGTGGCGATGAACGGCGACTTCGGACATGGCCGCAATGATTGTGAAGCGGGGTGAATTTGCACGTTTTTTTAATTGGCCCGGCGCGGCTCACGGGTGTTAATGGCGACATGAATTCCCCGCAATCCCGCCGTCAATTTCTCGGCCGCACCGGCACGGCCGCCGCCCTCGCCCTCGCCGGCCCGCTGATTCTCCGCGGCGCGGAATCTCCGGGCCGCC
>CAYXDZ010000395.1:0-3803 GCA_964463815.1 uncultured Verrucomicrobiota bacterium
ATGGGCGCGCTCGCCATCTGGTCGCTCGGCCTGTTGTGCGCCGCCGTGCGCTGGCTCTTCCTTGCGGGCTACCAACTCATTTAAACTCGAAACTCATAACTCAACAGAAAGGTCGAACATGAAACCCGAAACCCGAGACCCCAAACCCGAGCCCCCCGAGCGCAGCGAGGTCATCGCCCGCTGCCCGAAGTGCGGTGAACCGGTGCGGCAAGGACGCTGCACGAACGCCGTGAAATGCGCCTACACAATGCCGGCCGCCCGGCTGATCAACCCGCAACCCGCCGCGCCCCAGCGCGTGTGCCAGCCGGGAGGTTCCCGGTGAGCCTCCTCAACCTGATCATGCCCACGCACGCGCGGCTCGCCGGCAGCCCGCACCGCTCGGAAGGGCGGATTAATCCGCCCCTCCAGCCCGATTACGCGATGGACGACTGGGTTCAATTCCTCATGGATCATTTGCATGAGGAGAACTGGTCCCACGCCGAAGCAATCGCCGAAGAGATCCGGCTGCGTTGCCACCTCCTGGCCCTCGAAGCCAAATGCGACGCCGCCGGCGTCGTCACCCGTTCCTAATCTTAATCTTAATCCTGCACTTAATCCTGACCACCGACAACCGCATCAAAGTCGCCGCGCCGGGACACGTCTCGCGTGCGGACGCCGAGGCCGCCCTCGCCCAAATCCGCCACTTCACCATCGCCAAGAATTGCCTGGTGAATGATCGCGAGAAGAAACTCAAAGCCATCGATGAACAATACGGGCCGCGCCTCAAGCAGCTCGATGCCGACATCATCGCGCTCGCCGAACGGCTCCGCACCTTTGCCGAGAATGCCCCCGAGGAATTCGGGAAGCGCAAGTCGGTGGAGTGGGTCCACGGCACGTTCGGTTTCCGGACCGGCACCCCGAAGCTGGTGAAGAAACTCAAGGCCGCGTGGAACTCGGCGGCGTTCATCGAGCGCGTGAAAAATGCGCTCGGGGCGCTCTACATCCGCACGGTCGAGGAAGTGAACCGCGAGCAGATCATCAACGATCGCGGCGTGTTGCCGGCCGACTCGTTGCGCGAAGCGGGCCTGAGCATCGAGCAGGACGAAGCCTTCTTCGTGGAACCCAAGATCGAGGAAACCGAAAACCGCGTGGCCGCCTGAGCGGCAACGTGCCGCCGCGCCATTGTTATGAACAACGATCAACGAATCGCCGAGCTGGAGCGCCGGGTTTACCTGCTGGAAGCAGAGCTGGCCCGCATCCACAACCAGCAGTTGATGCAGGGCGAGGCGCGCCCGCCCCGTGAGATCGAGACGATCTTGGCCGCGGTGTGCGCCGAGTTCGACGTGACGCGTGAACAGGTCGTGTGCGACTCGCGCATCGAGCGCTACGTCGAGTCCCGTCATGCCGCGATGTTCCTCGCGCGCACGCTCACCAAAAGCAGCCTGGCCGAGATCGGGCGCGTGCTCGGCAATCGCGATCACGGCACCGTGCTGAACGGCGAGCGCCGCTGTGCGGAGCGGCTGGAAACGGATCCGCAATTTCGCGCCCGGTTCACCCGCGTGCGCCAGGCGATCAAGATCCAGGCCCCCGAACTCTTGAAAGCGTCGTGACCACCGCCCAGCGACGCCGGCTCTATTTCCCCGCGTGGAACGCGGCTGCGAAGGTCCACGGGTGGAAGCCTTCCCTCAAGGGCATGGCCCTGCTCGCCACGCGCCAGGCCGCGTGGGGCGGCCCCGAGGTGGACAAGCTTTACGGCAAGCTCTGGTTCATCGCCCTGGGCCTCGCCGATCTGGAGGATCGCGAATTCTGTGCCGACCATCTGCGGCACGCCTGCAACCTGGCTGCAACCGGCGGCAAGAAGCGGCACAGCGAAGACCTCAACAACAAGGAGACGAACCGCGTGGTCGCCCTTTTGGAGCTGCTCGCGAACCCCATAAACCTGCACGCGATGAACGCCTGGCTGCACCCGGACGCGGCCGCGCGCGAGGGCGTGCTCATCCAGATCCGCAAGCTCGCACCCCTGGCGTACATCATCTCGATCTCGCGCGGGAAGTTCAGCCGGGACGATTGGGAGAGCCTGCCCGACGCCGAGTTGAGCCAGCTCCTGTACACCCTCAAAGCCCGCGCGCGGTCCAGGGCCGAAGCTCGGCCTGCCGTTGGGGGGGCGGCATCCTCCGGGGCCGCATTGTCCGAACCTCAACCCGTGGATCACCTCGGTGACCGATGCGCAGCCCAAGGCGTCCGACGCCGGACCGGGTAGCAATGCGCATTCGGTCTAGCGAATGGTTAGACTCTCTTTTTTGTGCTCAGCCCAATACTACACCCCGCCTCGGGCCAATGGATGCTCGGGAAGATCGAAAGCCACACCGCGAAGCCAATGTCGCGCGACGAAATCGAGGCGCATATCGCGGAGTTTGACCGAATGCGCACAGCACTCGCCGAAGCAGAAAAGCGCAACCGCGAGATCAACGAACAACTCGCGGCGCTTCCCGAGCGCATCGCCGACGAAATCGCTCGCCGGTCTAACGAAACAAGTGCTGGCACCGATGCCAGCGAAAAAACGCTATGAATACACAATCAAACTCCACCGCTGGCAGCGGTTGTCCAGCCACGTCTTGTTCGTCTGTTGCGAAAGTGAAGTGGCCGAGAAGTGCTGCGCTCGACGTGGCCAAGGAGCTATGCGACCGACTGAAACCGCACTGCAAAAAGCTGATCGTCGCCGGAAGTCTCCGCCGCCGGAAAGCCGAAGTGGGCGACGTGGAAATCCTCTACGTCTCACGGATGGAAGAGCGCCCGCTGGATATGTTCTCCACGCAATCCGTGAGTCTCGCCGATGAGGAAATCTCGCGGATGCTGGCCGATGGAACGCTGACGAAACGTCCGTCGAAAACAGGCGGCACGGCATGGGGCGACAAAAACAAGCTCGCCGTCCACCGCTCTGGGATGCCCGTCGATCTCTTTCGCACGGTCGAAGAATCCTGGTGCAACTATCTGGTCTGCCGCACCGGCCCCGCCGACAGCAACACGCGGATCGCCACCGAAGCGCAACGCCGCGGCTACCGATGGAATCCCTACGGCATCGGATACACCAAGCTCGCTGATGGAACCGTCACAGCGATGGACAGCGAGGCTGCCGTATTCGCCTTCGTGGGACTTCCTTGCGCCGAACCATGGGAGCGCAAATGAATCAGACGACGCCGAGTCCAGCCACGGCGAGGAAAAGCGTGGCTAACAGAGTAAACTTTACCGCCGTTGGCTGAGACGCCTTGTTGGGCGTTCTTGGACGCGGCACAACCAAGAAATCACAATGATAAAACACAACGAAATGGTGAAGGCTCTCGCTAAAAGCGGAGAGAAAATCGCGGCTGAAATCAACGCCGAAGACGCGCACTTGATGCACATGGCAATCGGCATCTCCGGCGAAGCTGGCGAGCTGCTCGATGCGATCAAAAAACAGGTGATCTACCGCAAGCCCCTCGACCGTGAAAACGTGTTGGAGGAACTCGGGGATCTTGAGTTCTACATGGAGGGCATCCGCCAAGGACTCGGAATCACCCGCGAGCAATGTCTGGACGCTAATATCGCGAAACTGGGCAAACGCTACGGGGGGCTGGAATACACTGACGGCGCGGCACAAGAAAGAGCCGACAAAGTAGCGTGACCGAATGGGCGAGCGACGTTCGATCCGGAGTTCGCCCAAACGCTGAGGTCAGAGACGGCGGAGGCCAGGCGTGATCTCGGGACCGGCGTTGCCCGCCGTTCTCTGGACCGTCTGGTTGAACTAAGCCGCTGTCGCGGCAAGGAGTCGGAGCGGTGTGCTGGTC
>CAYXDZ010000396.1:0-3798 GCA_964463815.1 uncultured Verrucomicrobiota bacterium
CGGGGTATTTCAAGGCCCGTTCCAACCGTGATGAAGCCAGCCAACAATCCCCCACCGCGTACCGACGCGCCGCATCCCGCCGGCGAGTTTGGGCTGCGGCAATGTTCCGGTTGGGTGTTGGGCCCGCTGGTGTTGGTCCTCACGCTGGTGGTGGACCCGCCCGCCGGACTGGGCGCAACGGGTTGGCGCACGGCGGGCGCGGCGCTGTTGATGGCCATCTGGTGGATCACCGAGGCGGTGCCAATCCCGGTGACGGCGCTGGTGCCGCTCGCGTTATTTCCCGTGCTGGGACTGGGCTCGATCGCCGACGTCGCCGCGCCGTACGCCGATCCGCTCGTATTTCTCTTCTTCGGCGGCTTCCTGATCGCACTCGCCATGCAGCGCTGGAATCTGCATCGGAGGGTGGCGATCAATTTGATCAGCGCGCTGGGCACGCGACCGGACCGCATCGTCGCCGGGTTTCTCCTGGCCGGCGCGTTGATCAGCATGTGGGTGAGCAACACCGCCACGGCGCTCATGATGTTGCCCATCGCCATCTCGGTGGTGGCCTTGTTGCCGCGTGCCCGGGAAGGCGCGGAGCGGGATTTTAGCACGGCATTGCTGCTGGCCGTGGCGTACGGCGCGACGACGGGCGGCATGGCGACCTTGATCGGGACGCCGCCCAACGCCTTGCTCGCCGGCTATCTCGGCCGGATTCACGGTTACGAAATCGGGTTCGGTCAATGGATGCTCATGGGTGTGCCGGTGATGCTGGTGGCCTTGCCGGTGGTTTTCCTGGTCCTGACGCGAGTGTCCTTTCGGCTGGGCCGGGAGCCGTTGCCCGGCATGGCGGAATTGCTCGCCACGGAGCGTTCCAAACTCGGTCGGCTCAGTTACGGCGAGAAGGCGGTGGCGACCGTCTTCTCGCTGACCGCGCTGGCGTGGATCTTCCGGCCCTTCGTCGCGGAACACCTGCCGATGGTTTCCGACACCACGATTGCCATGGCCGGCGCGCTCGCGCTGTTTCTGGTTCCGGTCAATTTCCGGCGTGGGGAATTCGTGATGAACTGGGAGGCCACCAAGGGGCTGCCTTGGGATGTGCTGCTGCTGTTCGGCGGCGGGCTGAGCCTGGCCGGCGTGATTCAAGCGCACGGGTTGTCCGAGTATCTGGGTTCGCTCGCCAGCGCGCTCAGCGGACTGCCCCTGATCCTCGTCGTGGCGATTGTTTGTTTCGGCATCCTGCTGTTGACCGAGTTGACCAGCAACACCGGCACGGCGGCGACCTTTCTGCCCATCGTTGCGGCGGTTGCGCTCAGCATGGGCGAGAACCCGCTGCTCCTGCTCGTGCCCACCGCGCTGGCGGCCAATTGCTCCTACATGATGCCCGTCGGCACGCCGCCCAACGCGATCGTTTTCGGCAGCGGCCTGATCCGGTTGCCGCAGATGGCGCGCGCGGGTTTTCTGCTCAACGTGCTGCTCGTGCCGATCATCGTGGGCCTGCTCTGGCTGCTCGCTCCGCTGGTGTTTGGTGTGCGCGTCGGAGAAGTTCCCCCGTGGGCTCAGTAGCCGCCCGCACCGATCGCGGGGGCCTTCGCCGTCACTTGCTGGCCGGACTTTTCGTCAGCTTCGCGGCGACGATACTCGTCCAGCATCGCGGCGGTCGCCGTGGCCCCGCAGCGCGTGGCCCCGAGATCGCGGACGCGGATCAAGCCGTCCAGATCGCGCACGCCACCGGCGGCCTTCACCTGAACTTTGGCGGAAACACTCGCCCGCATGAGGGCAAGATCATGCTCGGTTGCACCCTGGTAATTGTAACTGCCATCCGGCTGCTTCACGAATCCGTAGCCCGAAGAAGTTTTCACCCAGTCCGCACCGGCGCGTTCACAGAGTTCGCAGAGCTTGCGCTTGAACTCATCGCTGCCCAGGCCCGCGCCGCCCTTGGTCAGGTAATCGTTTTCAAAGATCACCTTCACTTTCGCGCCATGTTGGTGAGCCTCGTCGCAGACGGCTCGCACGTCGCGCTCGACGTACTCCCAGTCGCCGCTCAGCGCCTTGCCGAGGTTGATCACCATGTCGATCTCGACCGCACCGTCGCGGCAGGCGAGTCCGGTCTCGTAGCGTTTGGATTCGGTGGCGGAGTTGCCGTGCGGAAAACCAATCACGGCGCCGACGAAGACGCCCGTGCCCTCGAGCAGTTCCGCCGCGCGCTTCACGGCGTAGGGCTTGATGCAGACTGAGGCCACGCCGTACTTCGCAGCGATGCGACAGCCATCCTCCAAATCCTGATCCGTCATCGTGGGATGCAGGAGCGAATGGTCGATCATCTTGGCGAGTTCTTCGTAGGTGTATTTCATAAGTGATAATTCGCTGCGGGCAATTGCCGGTTCCGTGCCGGTGGCGTTTGCCCGAAGGTGAAAGGCGGCTCCGCGACTGACAAGCGAAACGTGGCGTCACGCCACGGTCATGGAAAACGGATTGCGCGTGGTCGTCTCGTCTGGTGAAGTCCCGACGCAATGAAGCGGATTATTTTTTTCTGTGGCGTCGCCCTGCTGGCAGGGGTGCTTTCCGTTCGGGCCGCCGAGCGGGCGATCCTCGTTTCGCTCGATGGCGTGCGTTGCCAGGAGATGTTTCAAGGGCTCGATCCCGAAGTCTGGCAGGCGCAGAACGAAGGCAAGGACATCAAGACCACCGACCTTTACCAGAAGTTCTGGGCGGAGACGCCGGAGGAGCGGCGGCTCAAGTTGATGCCCTTCTTCTGGGGCGTGCTGATGAAGGAGCACGGGGCCATCGTGGGCAACCGCTTCAACGGGAGTGTCATGAAGCTGACCAACCGGCACCGGTTCTCGTATCCCGGTTATTCCGAAATGCTCACCGGCCGGGCCAACGACGCGGTTATCAAGAGCAACGACAAGATCCAGAATCCCACGTCCACCGTGCTGGATTTCCTGCGGGATGATTTGAAGCTGCCGCGGGAGCGCGTGGCCGCCTTCGCGAGCTGGGATGTGTTCAACTGGATCGTGACCAGCCGGGCGGGCAGCCTGGTTGCGAACTCCGGCTTTCAAGCTTACGAGCATCCCGACCCCGAGATCCGCCGGTTGAGTGACTTGCAGTTTCACACCCCCACGCCGTGGAACTCGGTGCGGCATGACATCTACACCTTCCGTTTTGCAATGGCGCACTTGAAGACGCATCGCCCGCCGGTCCTGTATCTCGCGCTCGGCGAAACCGATGACTGGGCGCATGACAAGCGTTACGACCGCGTGCTCGAGGCGCTGCATCGCAACGACGCCTACTTCCGCGAACTGTGGGAGTGGCTCCAGGCCCAGGAGGATTACCGCGGCCAGACCACGCTGCTGTTTGCGACGGATCACGGGCGCGGCGACTACGCGCTGAACTGGATGCACCACAACGACAAGCTGGAGGGCGCCGCTTATGTGTGGCTTGCGGCTGCCGGTGCCGGCGTGAAACCGCGCGGTGAATTGAAAACGGCCGGGGAACTGGGCCAGCACCAGGTCGCCGCCACGCTGGCGCGCGCCTTGGGCCGGGATTATCGCGCCGCGCAGCCCGGAGCCGGTCCGGCTGTCGAACTCTTTTTCCAACCATGACCACTCCTGCTTCACCCCGCCGGCCACCCTGGCCCTTGCTGGCAGGCCTCGCGATTCTGGCCGTTGGCGTCTGGTGGTTCACCCGGCCCGGCGAGCCGCTCGAAGAAGCCACTGCTCCCGAGTCGGACGGGCTCACGTATGTTCAACGAGTGACCCCGTTGGTGGAGGCGGCCGAGCGGCTGGCGGCGACCCTGGAGACCACCAATTCGCTTGC
>CAYXDZ010000397.1:0-3793 GCA_964463815.1 uncultured Verrucomicrobiota bacterium
ATACTTCACGCCGTCGTAGGACTTCACTTCCTTGAGCGGTGAGCCCAATAACTTGGCGGGCGGGTTGGTCTTGCAGAAGTCCATCAGCGCGGCGCGCTTTTCCAACGGGAAATGGGTGTCGCTGCGCGCGTAGCGATGCGGACCGAACTGTTTCTCCAGGCCGGCCAGCAGTTTGTTCAGCGGCTTACGCTCGGTCGCCAGCAGTTCCAGCAGCATCAGGCCGGCGAGAATGCCGTCGCGCTCCGGGATGTGGCCGGGAAAACCAATGCCCCCGCTCTCCTCGAAGCCGAGCAGCACATCACCCTTGAGCATCTCGGCGCAAATATATTTGAAGCCGACCCCGGTTTCGACGAGTTCCAAGCCGTACCGTTCGCACATGCGATCCACCATCGAGGTTGTCGTCAACGCCTTGATCACGCGGCCGGTGGCCTGGCGGTTGTGCAGGTAATGGTGCAGCAACAGGCAGATCAACTGGTGCGTGGAGAGATATTTGCCCCGCCCGTCCATGCCGCCCACGCGGTCGGCGTCGCCATCCGTGACGAGGCAGAGATCGTGCGGATGCCGCGCAAGATACTTCTGGCTGGCGGCGTAATTTTTCTCCACCGGCTCGGGGTTGATGCCGCCAAAGTTGGGATCATGAGCCCCGTTGAGCGTGGTAACCTTGCAGGAAGTGCCCTTCAGCAGATCATCGAAGCAACCGGCACCGACGCCGAACAACGCCTCGTGGGCGAAGCGGAGTTTTGACTTGGCGATCAACGGGAAGTTTACGAGCCGCTTGATCGCGCGGTAATGCGCGGGGCGGATGTCCTTGAGTTTGACCTGGCCGGCACGTCTGGCCTCCGCCAACGGGCGGGACTTGACGGGCGATTGACCGAGACACTTTTCGATCGCCTGGCAGATCGCGGGATCAGCCGAACCACCAAACCACGCCTTTACTTTGAACCCGTTGAACGCGGGCGGATTGTGACTGGCGGTGAGCATGACGCCGCCGACGGCCTGTAATTGCTTCACGGCCAGGGAAACGGCGGGCGTTGGCGTGGGCACGCTCGTGAGGACCACATCAAGGCCGTTGCCCGCCAGCACTTCCGTCACACGTTCGGCAAACTTGTCGGAGAAAAATCGCCGGTCATAACCCACCACTATCAATGGCCGCGTGCCCGGCACGGGGTTTGCCAGCCAGTAATCCGCGGCCGCCTGGGCGACGCGCTCGACGTTGGCAAAGGTGAAGTCCTCGGCGATCACCGCCCGCCAGCCGTCCGTTCCGAATTTGATTTCCGCCATCATAGGTTGGTTTACCCGGTGTTCAGTCGCGGCGCTGCGCGGCGGTGACTTCCCGGCGCATCTTCTCCACCGCCCACTTCATGTTGCGATGTTTGAACAAGCCGGTGCCGCTGACAAAAGTGTCCGCACCCGCCTTCGCGCACTCGGTCGCGCTCTGAAAATTGATTCCCCCATCCACCTCGATACGGTAGCTGAGGTTGCTCTTTTTCCGCCAGGCCCAGGCCTGCTGGATCTTCGTGAGCGCCTCGCCGATGAAGGGCTGTCCACCGAAACCGGGATTTACGGTCATCACCAGCAGCAGATCGATCTTCTTGAGGTGCGGCTGGGCGAGATTCATCCCCGTGGGTGGATTGACCGCGAGGCCGACCTTCTTTCCGAGCGCACGAATCTTCCAAATCAAGCCGTCCACCTGGTCACCGAGTTCTGCGTGGATGGTGATCAGGTCCGCGCCCGCTTTGGCGAAGGGTTCCAGCAAGATCTCCGGCCGGGAGCACATCAGGTGGACATCCAGGAAGAGCTTGCGGGAAGCCGCGCGCACGACACGGGCCGCTTCGGGACCGAAGGAAAGGTTGGGCACAAAATGCCCGTCCATGATGTCGAGGTGCAGCCAGTCGGCCTTGGCGCGCTCGGTCCGAGCAACTTCGGCGGACAGTTTGCCGTGATCCGCAGCCAGCAATGACGGGGCGATAATCATCGCGGACGAGGCTACGGGCGGCGCTCGACGCAAGTCAATGAAGGGCGTGTGTGAAGCCTACGCGGGCGAGGGCGCGGGCGAGCCCAGGCCGGGCAGTTCGGGGGGCTTCGGTTTGATCACTTCTGGCAGTGGCGTGCCGGCGGGAGCGCCCGTCGGCGGATCAATCTCACTGGGCTTGACCGGCGGCGGCGTGAACTTGCCGGTCTTGATGATCTCTTCAACCTGCGAACCTTCGAGCGTCTCGTACTCCAGCAGGGCCTTGGCAATCAACTCCAGCTTGTCGCGGTTGGTGTTGATGAGTTCCTCGGCGCGCTTGAAGGATTCCTCGATGATGCGGCGCACTTCGGCGTCAATTTCCTGTGCGGTGTGCTCGCTGTAATCCTTGCGCCGGGCCATGTCGCGCCCCATGTAGTATTCATCCTCGCTGCCGTACTGGACCATGCCGAGCTTGTCGCTCATGCCCCAGTTGCAGACCATTGCCCGCGCCATGCCGGTCGCCTGCTGGATGTCACCGGAGGCTCCGGAGGAAATGTCGTTGGTCACCACCTGCTCGGCAATGCGGCCGGCCAGGGTCACCGTGATCAGGTCGAGCAGTTCCTTCCGCTTGCGGCTTAACAAATCTTCCTTGGGCAGCCACATGGTTGCCCCGAGTGCCTGACCCCGCGGAATGATCGTCACCTTGTGCAGGGGGTGCGTGTGCTCGAGCAGCACATTGACCAAGGCGTGGCCGGCCTCATGCCACGCCGTGCCCTTCTTCTCCTCCTCGGACATCGCCATGCTGCGGCGTTCACGCCCCCACCGTACTTTGTCGCGGGCCTCCTCAAGCTCGGCCAGACCAACCGCCTTGCGGTTGGTGCGGGCCGCGAGCAAAGCGGCTTCATTGAGCAGATTGGCCAACTCGGCACCCGAGAATCCCGGCGTGCCGCGCGCGATCACGGAGAGATCGGCGGTAGGATCGAGCTTCACGTTCTTGGCGTGAACCTTGAGGATGGCCTCGCGACCTTTGACATCCGGCAAGTTGACGGTGATCTGGCGGTCGAAACGACCGGGGCGGAGCAGCGCCGGATCCAGCACGTCGGGCCGGTTGGTCGCAGCGATGATGATGATGCCTTCCTGCGTGTCGAAGCCGTCCATCTCTACAAGCAGGGCGTTCAGGGTCTGTTCGCGTTCATCGTTGCCACCGCCCAAACCTATGCCACGGCTCCGGCCGACGGCGTCGATTTCGTCGATGAAGATGAGGCAGGGAGTGTTCTTCCGGGCCTGTTCGAACATGTCGCGCACGCGGCTGGCACCAACGCCGACGAACATCTCCACGAAGTCCGAGCCGCTGATGCTGAAGAAGGATGCGTCCGCCTCGCCGGCAATTGCCTTGGCGAGCAAGGTCTTGCCGGTGCCCGGAGGACCGACCATCAACACGCCTTTCGGGATGCGACCGCCCAACCGCTGAAACTTCTTCGGATCCTTGAGGAACTCCACGAGTTCGGAAACTTCATCCTTGGCTTCCTCGACGCCCGCCACGTCCTTGAACGTGGTCTTGTTCTTGTCCTTGGCGAGCATCCGCGCCTTGCTCTTGCCGAAACTGAGCGCGCCTTTGCCGGCGGAACGAATCTGGCGGATCAGGAAGAAATAGATTAAGCCGAGGATGAGGAGAAACGGCAACAGCGAATACACGAAACCCAGCAGCATCGTGTTCGGCTCGTTGGTCTCGAAGCCCCAGACGAGAAGTTTTTCCTCAAACTCCTTGTCCGGCAACGGAGTCTTGACGCGGAATTGATAGAGCTTGGTTTCGCCGGTGACGGGATCCTTCTCCCATTCACC
>CAYXDZ010000398.1:0-3784 GCA_964463815.1 uncultured Verrucomicrobiota bacterium
CTCAGCCCGGAAGAGCAGATGGCGCTTTACGAGGAAAACCTCAAGGAAACGGACTGGGGCCACCAACCTTGCTGAGGTAAAGCCTCGACGATAAAGCGAGAGCCGGCTGTTCAGGCGGCGGGGGATTCACTGGCCCCATCCACCGGAAAGCCCTGTTCCCGCAGGCGCTGCAATTTGTAGGTCAACGCCCGGCGGCTGATGGCCAGGGCGCGGGCCGTGGTGGTGCGGTTGAAGTCGTGTTTGCGGAGCGCTTCAAGAATCGCGTCGCGCTCAATCTCTTCAAGGCGCTTGGGATCGCTGATGGTAGCGGATGGAACCGCCGTTTGCGGCGTGACCGGCCCACCCGCGCGGACGCGATTGGGCAGGTGCTCGGGCAGGATGACCTCACCGCGCGAGACCAAGGCGGCGCGCTCCATTGCGTTGCGGAGTTCGCGCACATTGCCGGGCCACGAATACGTGAGCAGGCGTTCGCTGGTGCCGCTGGAAAGCCGCGCCTGGTTCTGCGCGAACTGGCTAAGAAACAGGTTGGCGAGCGGAAGGATGTCCTCGGGCCGTTCGCGGAGCGGCGGAATGTTCAATTCAAGGACGTTCAAGCGGTAGAACAAATCTTCGCGAAACTTGCCGGCCTCGATCTCCTGCTCCAAATCGCGATTCGTCGCGGTGAGGATGCGGGCATTGGTCACCAGATCGCGGTTGGACCCCACCCGGCGAAACGAGCCGTCCTGTGTGATGCGCAATAATTTCGCCTGAAGTTGCGGGGACATTTCACCAATTTCATCAAGAAAGATGGTGCCATCGATGGCTTCCTCGAAGCGGCCGATGCGCTGCTGATGCGCCCCCGTGAAGGAGCCCTTCTCATGCCCGAAGAGTTCGCTCTCCAGGAGGTTCTCGGGGATGGCGGCACAGTTGATTTTCACCAACGGTCCTTGGGCGCGCCGGCTCCAGAGATGAATCACGTCCGCGATCACCTCCTTGCCCACGCCGCTCTCGCCGGTGATCAGCACCCGGCTGTCCGAAGGTGCCACCAGGGCGGCGTCGCGAAAGACCAGGCGCATCAACGGACTGTGGAACACAATCCCCGCCGGCAGTTGGAAGTCGGGTTGATCCCCCGCGCTGACCGCGCCCGCCGTGCCGAGGGCGTGCCGCACGGTGGCCAGCAACTCATCAAGGTCGATCGGCTTGGAAAGGTAATTGAGCGCGCCGTCGCGAATCGCGCCCACCGCCTCACGAATGTTGGCGAATGCGGTCACCAGCAGTACGGGCAGGGCGGGGTGGTTCGGGCGGATCTGCCGCAACATTTCGAGACCGGACATGCCGGGCATGCGCACGTCGGAAATGATCATCGCCACCGGGGTCGTCGCCAGCACGGCCAGCACTTCCGCACCGGAAGCCGCCGTGGTCACCGGCAAACCCTGACTCCGCAGGAAGGTCTCCAGCAAACTCCGCTGGCCCGGATCGTCATCGACCACGAGAATGCGGTTGCCGGAACTGACTTGGCCGGAGGTGCGGGCGGTCATGACTTCCGGGGCGGTACCAGCTTGACGTGGCGGATCGTGAACACGGCTCCGTGCGGCTCATTCGCGGAGCAGTCGATCTCCCAACCGTGCGCGGAAACGATTTGATGAACGATGGCCAGTCCGAGCCCGGTTCCGTTTTGGTGCATGGTCACGTAGGGTTTGAAAATCTCGACGCGTTGCGCGGGCGGGACACCGGGGCCATCATCGCGGATCTCGATCACGGCTTCCGGGCCGCCTTCCAGGGCCCGGGCGGAGAGAGCGATGTGCCCGCCCACGTCCACCGCCTGAACGGCATTGAGCAACAGGTTGAAAAGCACCTGTCGCAACAACGGGTCATCGGCTTCGATCATCAGATCCCCGTGCGGCACTTCGATCTGGATCTGCTTGTCCTCCGCGTCCAGGGCAAGCGCCCGCGCGATCTCACCGGCCACCTTGTTGAAGGACACCGCGCCGGGCCGGACTTCGCGCGGGCGGGAGTAGTTGATGAACTCGTTCAACTGCGCCGTAACGCGGTCGGCTTCGTCCATGATCGCCTTTGAGCGGTCGCGAATCTCCTCCGGAGCCGACGGCTGACGGGAAATCATCTGGGCCAGTCCACGAATCAGGTTCAAGGGATTGCGCGTCTCGTGGGCCAGTCCGGCGGCGGCAAGGTTCATCTCCTTGAGATGAGCGTTCATCTCGCCCGCCTTGACCAGCCGAATCTGCAACTCCGCCGAACGCGCAACGTTCCGCCAGGCCAGGGCGGAGACACCCGCTGCGGCCGTGGCCAGCAGGCCGATGACCGCCCGCAGCCAGAGATCCCGGGCATTGGCGGTGTGCATCAGACTGGCCGACAGGCCGATGACGAAGCTGTGAACTCCGCGCTTCTGGATCAACTCCTGATACTCCGCCTGGGTCATCCCGGGCGGGCGGCCGAACGGCGGGCGGAAGCCGCGCTCCCGCCGGGATGCGCGGTCAACGCTTTCCGCCAACACGCTGGCCTCGGTGTCATTGGGTGCGCCGATTTCGCGACCCTCACCGCCTCGCGATTCGCGCGGTTCATCGCGATCCCGCCAGTCACCCCGTCGGCGGAAGTTGTTGCGGTTGGTTGAGAACGGGTTCGGCACCATGTCCTCGGAAAGCACGATCGTGGCGGCCGTGGCGGGGTTCTCGGCGGCTTCGCTGGTGCCGAGATCCACGAGGTTCATCAGCGTGAGGGTTTCCCCGCTCCAGTAGAGACCCGGACCCAGCACGAACTCGTTGGAAACGTCCAGGGGAGCACCGGCCGAGGCGAGCAGTTCGCCGGCGGGGCTGAGGATGGCGATGGAGTCCAGTTCACCCGGACGAATCAATTCCTGCAAAGCCGGTTCCAGCCGCTCCCGGACGGTGAAAGGGCCAAACCGGCGTTGCGAACGCAGCACGAGTCCCAGTGTCGAGGTGATGTCGCGACCACGGTTGACCATGGCCTCGCGGTTCACCCGGCGAACGCTGTGGTGTTCCAGCCATTGCCAGACCATCACCGCCAGCCAGAGCAGTGCCAGCGCGGCATAGACGAGCTGGTTGCGATGGGTGAGTTGCCAGTTCATGGCGGAGGCCAGGGGGATTGCAGGCCGGGCGTGGCTTCAGCCCGTTCGGTCATGGCTGGTTCTGTTGTTGGAGAATTTCCAGCGCGCGGCGGCGGAGTTCGCGCACGCTTTCCGATTCTTCCTCCGCCGGAGCGGGGTCTTCATTCCCGCCGACGAAGCGGTCGAGTTGCTCTTGATCAAAGGTCTCAGGCGCGAGGCGCAAGCGGTCGGCTTCCTTCAGGGACGCCTGGGCCAGGTCGCCCGGCCGTTGGATCACCGTGGGTGTCATGAAGATCAGCAGCTCCGTCTTGGTGTCCTGCTTGACCTTGCGTTTGAATGCATAACCGAGCAGGGGAATGTCACCGAGCAACGGCACCTTGCGTTCCTGATTGATCTTTTGCGTGGCGATCAGGCCGCCGATCACCACGGTTTTGCCGCTCGGGGTAACCACCACGGTGTCGGCGGAGCGCTTCTCGATGACCGGGGCCGTGGCATTGTTGCCGATGTCCACCGTGCGGTCGCTGAGCGAGGAAATCTCCGGCGCGACGATCATTTCCACCAGGCCGTCGGGCGTGATGAACGGCGTGACGCGGAGAATGATGCCGATCTCCCGATATTGCACCGTGTTGATCACGGCGTTCTGATCGGTGACGCGCGTGTTGGTAACGAGCGGCACCTCCTGGCCGACGGTGATCGTCGCCTGCTGGTTGTTCCGCGCAAGAA
>CAYXDZ010000399.1:0-3774 GCA_964463815.1 uncultured Verrucomicrobiota bacterium
GTGTCTGGCGGGCACGTTCAACGACTGGCATCCCACCGCCTCGGAGATGGTCAGGATGGAGGATGGCCGCTGGTTGAAGGAGCTGACCCTGCCGCCGGGCCGTTATGAATACCGGCTCGTGGTGGACGGCGTCTGGATGGCCGACCCGGCTTGTCCGACTTCGACACCCAATTCCTACGGCGGAGAGAATTCCGTGGTGACGGTGCCGACGGCGGCACCTTGACGAACAATCACGCGGCCCCCATGGCCAAAGTCGCCCAGCAGTCCAAACCCGCCCGCCGCCAGTCGGCGGGAACGGGGCGTGCCCGGCCCGGACGACGACTGGCCGCGCCGGAAAACCACCGCTGCCGCATCGTGCTCACGGGCGGCCCCGGAGGCGGCAAGACCACGGCGGCGGATTTGTTCCGCCGGGAGATCGGCGAGCGCGTGGTGATCGTCCCGGAGGCGGCCACCCTGGTTTTCTCCGGCGGCTTTCCCCGCTGCACCGAACCACCCGGCGTCTTCGCCGCGCAACGCGCGATTTTTCATGTGCAGCGCAATCTCGAGGATGTGCAATCCGCCCTCTATCCGGAGCGCATCCTCCTTTGCGACCGCGGCACGGTGGACGGCGCGGCCTACTGGCCGGGGCCGGAGGATGCATTTTTCACCGCCCTCGGCACGACGCTGGAGCGTGAGCTCGCGCGCTATGATGGCGTGATTTTTTTTGAAAGCGCCGCGGTGGGCGGCATCGGCATCGAGGGCGGCAATCCCATGCGGCATGAATCGCTGGAACAGGCGGCGGCACTCGACGCGAAACTCCGCAAACTGTGGGCGCATCACCCGCGCTTCATCGTGGTGCGGCACAATCATTCGTTCCTGAAGAAGATCAGTTTCGGCCTGGCGGAGTTGGACGCCATGGTCACCGAACTCACCGCCCAACGAAAGGACCGGCCTCCGCGCGGGCGCGCAATCCCCGGAGGTTGGAGGGTTCCATGAACTCCTCCCCCGCCGTCACTATTTCAAGGCCCTGCTACCGGTGCCGGGCGGCGTGATCGAGTATTGATGCAATTTACTCCGCACGCGTCTGCTCTTCGCTAACATGACACGTATCAAGATCGCAGTGCTCGGCGCGGGAAATATGGGCACGGCCATGGCCCAGGCGCTGGCGGTCAATGGCCACGAAGTAACCGTCTGGGATCATTTCCCCGGGGTCGTCGAGAACATCCGCTTGAGCCGCGAAAACCGGCGCTTCCTGCCTGGCGTCCACTTGCACGCAGGCATCCGCGCCACGGCCGGCGCGGGTGAGTGTGTCGCGGGCGCGGCGCTGGTGGTGGTTGGCGTCCCGTCGCTGTTTGTTGCCTCGACGCTGGCACCGGTCGTGCCCGTGCTGGAGCGGAGTGCGGTGTTGTTGAATGTCTCGAAAGGATTCGCTCCAGGCACCCGGCAGCCTTTGCCGCTCATGCTCGAACGGCTGGCACCGCTTCACCCGTGCGTCCATCTGGCGGGGCCGGCGATGGCCAACGAACTCGCCCGGGACGTTCCCACTTCCATCGTGCTCGCAGCGGCGGACGAACGCGTGGCCTTGCGCGTCGCGGGTTGGTTCGCCGGGCCGTCATTCATGCCCGGCATCACGACCGATGTGGCGGGAGCCGCACTGGGGGGAATCCTCAAAAACGTCTATGCCATCCTGCTGGGCGCGCTGGAAGCCTTGAGCGGCGCTGCGCGCAATCTTGAAGCTGCCGCGCTCAGCGCCGGCGTGGGGGAGATGGCCGCCATCGCGAGTGCGCACGGCGGCCAGGCAGCCACACTTTACGGGCTCGCGGGCTTGGGGGATCTCATCGCCACCGGCTTCTCCGCAGACAGCCACAACCGCGGATTCGGGCGGCAGCTCGCCTCCGGAAAAACAGCACGCGCGATAGAAAAGGAGCACGGGTGGCTGCCGGAAGGCGCACGCGCCGCCGTCGCGGCCTGTGCGCTCGCCCGTACCGGGCAAGTGCGAGTGCCGCTGGCTGGATTGGTGCGCCGCTGGGTCGGGGGCGCGAAGCCCTCGCTGGATGCGGTGTTGCGCGCCTTGCGCGCCGCCGCACGGACTATCGGACAAACCACTCCCGGCTGATGTCCCCCGCAGATCTCATCTTTGCCGCCGGGCCGATTCTCCTGCTCATCTATTGGATGACGAAGCAGACCCCAATGCCTTCCGCGAGGGCGCTGCCGCTCGCGGCGGTCGTGGCCTATGGCATCCGGCTCGCATGGTTCGGCACCGACGCCAATCTCGTGAACGCCTCGGTGGTGGCGGGATTTCTGGTGGCGCTGACGCCGGTTCTCATCGTGTGGGGCGCGATTTTTTTCTTCCTCACGATGGAGCACTGCGGCGCGATGGAAACGATCCGTCGCTGGCTCAATCATCTCTCGCGCAACCGCGTGGCACAGGTGGTGATCATCGGCTGGTCGTTTCAATTTCTCATCGAGGGTGCGAGCGGCTTCGGCACCCCCGCCGCCCTGGCGGGACCGCTGCTTGTCGGTCTCGGTTTCCCGCCGCTGCGCGTGGCGATGGCCTGCCTCATTCTGAATACCGTCCCGGTTTCATTTGGCGCGGTGGGAACACCGACGTGGTTCGGATTTGGGCAGCTCGGGTTGAGCGTCGAGGAATTGCACGCGGTGGCGTGGAAGACGGCGCTCGTCCACAGCGCCGCCGCCGCCGTCGTTCCGCTGCTGGCCTTTCGCCTTCTGGTGAGCTGGCAGGAGATCCGACGCAACCTGGCCTTCATCTACCTCGCCCTGGCCGCGAGTGTGGTGCCGATGTTCCTGCTCGCGCTGGTGGATGATGAATTTCCCGCCGTCGCCGGCGGATTGATCGGGCTGATCTTCACCGTCTGGCTGGCACGTCGTCGCATCGGTCTGGCCCGCGAGGATGAGGCGGCGGTGGAAGACGCGGGCGCGGCTCCATCCACCCGTGAAGTGGTGAAGGCACTCTTCCCGCTCTGGGCCACGGTGCTCGTGCTGCTCGTCACGCGCATTCCGGCGCTCGGCCTGCGGGGGTTGCTCACGGCGGCGGCTCCCGCCTGGGATTTCCCCCTCGGCAGCCTGGGTGTCTTTTCCATCAGCCCGGCGCTGGTGCTGAATCTGCGCGGCATCTTCGGCACGGACACGGACTGGACGCACCAGGTTCTTTATGTGCCTTCGTTGATCCCGTTCATCCTGATCTCAGTCGTTTCATGGGGTGTCCTCGCCGCGCCTGCTGGCATCGCGCGCAAGGTCTGGCGCGAGTCCGGCGCACGGATGCGCCATCCCATTTTTGCACTGCTCGGGGCACTGGTTTTTGTTCGCCTGCTGATGGTCGGTGGGGATCAATCATCCGTGCTACTGATCGGTCATTCCCTCGCCGCGGCCACCGGCGGCGGGTGGCAATATCTGGCCGCGTATCTTGGCGCGCTCGGCTCGTTTTTCGCCGGCTCTTGCACCATCTCCAATCTCACCTTCGGCCCCATTCAAGACTCGATCGCCACGCAGATGGGTCTGGAGCGCACGACCATCCTGGCGCTGCAATCGGTCGGTGGCGCGATGGGCAACATGGTCGCCATCCACAACATCGTCGCCGTCTGCTCCGTGCTCGGGCTGGGAAACGCCGAGGGCAAAATCCTCAAGCAAACCGTGGGGCCGATGCTGGTCTATGGCTTGGTGGCAACCCTCGTGACCTTGTTCCTGCGGTAAACGTATTGCGAACCATGGCCACCCTTCATGCTCGACCACCCAGTTACCAGAAACTGCGTTGAACCTGTTACCCCAATTCACCTC
>CAYXDZ010000400.1:0-3772 GCA_964463815.1 uncultured Verrucomicrobiota bacterium
CTGAGGCTGGCAGGCGGCCGTTGTTCCGCGAATTGGCGCCGTGCATCGGCGGCGCGGCGCGTGGCCGGAAACGCCGCCAGGGCGGGACTTCGTTCCAGGGCCAGCGCGATGGCGTCCGGCAGGCGCAGCGGGTTTGGCGCCTGGGCAGGCGGGACAGGATTCGCGGCGTCGAGTGCCGGGGGAATCGTGCATAGCGCCGCCAGCAACAAGCAGGTCCAAATCAGTTTTCTCATAAGCGGATAAAGCAAAGGTGAATGGAAAAGCCCGGCCCAAATGGGCGGGGACAACGGGAAGGAAAACCGGCCGGCGAGCAGCCGGTCAGGCGAGGAACGAAGGGGCACGCGGCGGCAGCGCGGCGTGCAGGTAGTCCAACCAACCTACGGCAATCTCAGGTGGCGGCGGAACCGCCACCAAGGAAGTCAGTGTGCGCGGACGGGCAAACCCTTGAATCCGATCTCTCGCCCCGACAAGTGCAAGGCCCGGTTTGGCAAGGTCCGTGTCACGATTCAGCCGCTGTTCGTCCGGATGCGGCAGATGGACGACGTGATCCTCGTCGTGGCCCCGCCCGGTCGGATGCGCATGGTTATGCGGCGCGCGCGCTGAAGTTGAATCGCAGTGGGTGAAGACGAGGTCCACATGACCGTGGCCCAGGCTGGCAAAGACATGATGGCTGCCCGCCTGCTGCGAGACCACGGCCAAAACCGGAGCAAGCGAGGGAAGCGACCAGAGGATGGCCAGCACCACGCAGAGCAGCCTGCCCGCAAGTTGTCTCATCACATGCCGAGGGAATGAAAGGTGGCGGCCGCACACAAGCACATTCTTGAGCAGCCGGCCCTAAAGCCAGGCAACTTCGCTCAGGTCCAGATACCAATCGCTGCCGTCGGTCACGCGGATGGCCTTCTTTTCCTGGCGGTAAGAGATCTGTTCCAGGTCCACCGATTCCGGGATCACATTCACAAAGGTGTCCCCGGCAGCGATGGAGATCAGGCGCACCCGCCGTTCCGGCCGCCGGATGAACCCCCCTTGCTCACGGTCCACCGTGTACAAATGCCCGCTGACGCGCGCAACCCCGCCCTGATAGTCCTCCACTTCGCCGACAAAGTGGCGGTGCGGCTCGTGTTCGAGGTTCCTGCGGTGGATGACGTGAATCTTTTCGCCTTTTCCCAGAATCATGTGCGTGCTGCTTTGGTTGTGGAGGTTGAGTCGCGCCCGCCGCCCGGGCAGCCCTGTGGGCCAACCAGTCATCCAGCCACTGCGGGATATTCAACGCGGGTGGGGCGAACAATGCGACGCGGCAGCGGTCCTTGCCAGAGCAAACTGCGCCTCTTGCGCAAGCCGGCCTGGACCGGGCGGTGCCGGCCTCCGGGTCAGTGCAAAACGAAACGGCCCGGGCCGGGTCAAACCTTGCATGAACTCCACGTCATCCCCGCCAGGAAACCTGCAACTGCTCGGCGAACCGGTGGATATCATTCGCAACGCCCGCCGGGTCTGGGAAAAGCACCGGCCCCTTTTCTGGCTGCTGCTGGCCACGGCCGGGCTTGACGCGCTGTCCACCATCGCCTTCATGTCGGTGCTCGGCGTGGACAAGGAGCTGAATCCCGTCGTGCGCCAGTTCGCCCATTGGCTGGGCATTGTCGCGGGACCGGTGCTCGGCAAAGTCCCGCAAGTGCTGGCGGCCGGGGCGCTGGTAATCCTGACGCCACGCCTGGCCCGCTTCATCCTGACGGTGGTCGTGCTCATGAACCTCTTGGCTTTTGTCCTCAACCTGCGGGTTTGCGCGGCGGTTTGAAAGACCATGCTCCCGGCGACGAAAATCCCAGCTAGGCGCAGCCCGCGAAACTTTGCGCCGATCACCGGCCGAGGTATCATTCTGCCGGTGCCACTCATTCGCGTAAATTCCTCTGCCGCACGGAAAGCCGGATTGACACGCTCCGGCCGGCTGATTACGTTCTGCCCGTCTTAACCCTGACTCTTTATTAAATGCTCACACGAATCAGCCTTATTGTTGTGATCCTGGCCGGCATCGGGGCCATTGTCTTTGGCCAGATGCAGGTCAAACAAAAGATCGACGAGACGATCGCGGCACGGAACACCTTCCACACAAACTGGAAGCGTGAAGAGACCCGCGCCAACAATCTGGACCGCGAACTGACCGCGACGAAGGAAACCCTCGCCCAACGGGAGATGGAGCTGGCCGCCGCCCAAACCGCGCTCGGGGTGAAGGACACCGAAATCGCCCGCCTGAACGCCGAACTCGGCCGCACGGTGGAACAGCTCCGTATCGCCCGCGCGGAACGCGACGCCGCCCAGGCGCGCGTTGTGCAGTACGAGTTGACCGGCTTGAACCCCGATGAAGTCAAGGAAGTGATCGCCCGCCTCAAGCAATCGCTGGAAGACATCACGGCCCTCGAAGGTACCATCGTGGACAAGAACCGCGACATTGACGTGCTGAAGGGTCGGATCGCTGAACTCGTCGGTGACGATATTCCGGTGATCCTGCCCGCCGGCCTGAAGGGCAAGGTGGTGACCGTGGATCCGAAGTGGGACTTTGTGGTGATCGACCTCGGCAAGAACGACGGCCTGCTCCTCAACGGACAGATGCTGGTCAGCCGGGACGGCAAACTCCTGGCCAAGGTCAAGATCATCAATGTGATGGAAGACAAGGCGATCGCCAACGTGCTCACCGGCTGGAAGCTGGAAGAGATCATGGAAGGCGACACTGTGCTCTACTGAGTCTGGTCATGGGACGCCGCCTTCATTCATTTTTGGCCGCCATGGCCCTGATTCTAATCGCCTTGGGCGTGAGCGGTTGCCAGCACTCCGAGCCGGATAACGTATCGGTGCGTCCGTGGAACTCGACGGAAGGCTGGCAGGGAGGTTTCCCCTCGACCATGAACGAAGGTCGCTAAATCCACTGACCGTTTGAAATTCCAAGCCGCGCCACGAGGCGCGGCTTTTTCATGGGATCTCCCTACTTGGCAAACTCGATGGACCGGGTCTCCCGTACCACAATCACGCGAATCTGGCCGGGGTAGTGCAAATCCGCCTCCACCTGGCGGGCGATGTTGCGGGCCAGCGCGGTTCCCTGCGCGTCATCCACCTCCTCCGGACGCACCATCACCCGCAACTCGCGACCCGCCTGCACAGCATACGCCTTTTCCACTCCGGGGAATGACAGCGCGATCTTCTCCAGACTTTCCACGCGCTGGAGGTAGGTGGTCATCGTCTCCGAGCGGGCACCCGGCCGGGCGGCACTGATCGCATCCGCCGCGCTCACCAAAATCCCAAACGGCCCGATTGCCGGCACTTCCTCATGATGGGAAGCCACGCCGTTGACCACTGCGTCGCATTCGCCATAACGCTTGACCAGCTCGGCCCCAATGAGCGCGTGCGAACCCTCGACCTCATGGTTCACGGCCTTGCCGATGTCATGCAACAACCCGGAACGCTTGGCCAGTTGGACGTCCACGCCCAGTTCGGCCGCCATGAGACCGGTCAAATGGGCGACCTCCACGGAGTGATCCAAAATGTTTTGCGAGAAACTTTGCCGGTAGCGGAGCCGCCCCAGCAGCTTCACGATCTCCGGGTGCAACGGCGGCAACCCCGCGCGCATGACGGCTTCCTCACCGGCGCGCCCGATGGTTTCCTCCATTTCCGCCGACACCTTGGCCACCACTTCCTCGATTCGGGTCGGGTGAATGCGCCCGTCCTGAATCAGGCGTTCCATGGCCTCGCGCGCAATCTGCCGCCGCACCGGATCGAACCCGGACAA
>CAYXDZ010000401.1:0-3770 GCA_964463815.1 uncultured Verrucomicrobiota bacterium
GCCCGGCGATGGCACGTTCGCCTCGAACTGCCTGCTCGCCCGGCGGCTCGTCGAGCGCGGCGTGCGCTTCGTGCAGTTGTATCACAAGGACTGGGACCATCACGGCGGCGTGAAAGAAGGCGTCCGGCTGAAGGCGTTGGAAGTCGATCGCGCGTGCATGGCGTTGATCACCGACCTAAAACAGCGCGGGATGTTGAACGACACGCTCGTCGTCTGGGCCGGCGAGTTCGGGCGCACGCCGATGAGCCAGGGCGGCGACGGCCGGGATCATCACAACGCCGGGTTCAGCATCTGGATGGCCGGTGGCGGCGCGAAGCCCGGGATCGTGTACGGCGCGACCGACGAACTCGGCTACGACGCTGTCGAGAATCCGCTCGACGTGCATGACTTCCACGCCACGATGCTGAAACTGCTCGGCATCGAGCACACACGGCTGACCGTGAAGTTCCAAGGCCTCGACGCGCGCCTCACCGGCATCGCGGGCAAGGTGGTGGAGGGGTTGATGGCGTGAGGGCGTACAGGCTACGTTACCGTAAAGCGGAGTAATGTGTACGACACCTCGGCTTTGGCTCGCTCACCACCTGCCTTGCCGGCCACGAGTGACAGGGCACGGACCCGTACTTTCCTTCATGGTTGGTAAACCCTTGGCCTAGGAAGTCTGTCGTTTCCAGCTATCACCGGTATTCTTTTCGAAGCAATTCCGAAAAAAAGACGCGAGTTCGGATCCGTTCTTCATCCGCCGCGCAAGTCGGATCATTTCCAGATAGCAAATTCTCTCTATCCGATTCTGGTTTGAGGTTTCGGTTAGAATCCCGAAGCCATGATCAATCCTTCCATGAACGGCCTCGTGATAAAGAACACACGCCAAAGCGTTTTGTTTGCCGAGCCTTTTCAGTAGCGAGTTCGATTCGAACCGATCCATGTCAACGTGGCAGACTCCACCCGCTTCCTGCATGAATGCGACCACGCTAAGCTGCCGAATCACTATGAACCGAATCTGCCTTCGGCAAGTCCAATACCTCCGTGGATCGATCTGCCTGATCAGTTCCAAAGCTGAGACAACATCATCTGAGTCACCGGACTGCAATGAAGCACGCCGATATGATGTAATTCTTATGCCGTCGTGCCTGCGCCATCTTTCCACAAAACACCAGAAATGGGTTGGAAGCATGGAAACGACATCTCGTCTCCAGTCACGTTGGCACAATCGCCGAAAAAGTAAGCTCCAATCCAAGGCTGACGCACGCACTTCGACAAACTTATCAATCGCTGTTGAACCATTGCAAGGTTGCGCTAAGGACCCGCTTAATGTTCAAGCACAACCTGAATCTGTCTGAATGGCCCTTCTGCAAGTGCATGCTTTGAGGCCGGGGTGCGGCAAGAGCCTTGCCCTACCAGCCACGGATCACCGCCGCCACTTCAGCCACTTCGCAAAGAGTTTCTTCACTGTTGGCGTCAGGCGGGTCTTGTTGAATTGATCGCCACACTTGCGGATCGCCTCGGCCTGCGTGGGATAGGGGTGGATTACGCTCGCGAGTTTCCCGAGCGTGACGCCGCCGGCCATCGCGGTGCTGATCTCGCTGATCATCTCGCCCGCGTGCCGGGCGACGATGGTCGCTCCGAGGATGCGTCCTTTGTCGCGTTCCGTGAGGATTTTCACCAGGCCCAGCTCCTCTCCGTCGGTGATCGCCCGATCCACATGCTCGAATTTCTGCGTCCAGGTATCCACCACCAGGCCGCGCGCCTCCGCTTCGTGATGGGAAAGTCCGACATGCGCAATCTCCGGGTCGGTGTAAGTACACCACGGCATGGTGAGGGAACTCAGCCGTTTGCGCCCCAGTCCGCCGACCGAGAAGAGCGCGTTTTGGATGACGATGCGCGCGGCGAAGTCGGCGGCGTGGGTGAACTTCCACCGCAGGCAAACGTCCCCAGCGGCAAAGATGTTGGCGTTGGTGGTTTGCAAAAAGTCATCCACCTCGATGCCTTGGCGTTCATCAAACCGCACGCCAACACCTTCAAGATTCAAGCCCGACACATTGGGTCCCCGCCCGGCACCGACCAGGATCTCGTCCACCTCAATTGAGTCTGTCTTGCCATCAGTCTCGAACCGCAGCGTCTTGCCCGCGGCGGCGCGGGTGACGTGCTGCAATCGCGCATTGAGGCGGAGCTTGACGCCATCGCGTTGCATTTCCGCCTGCACGATGGCGGCGGCGTCCGGGTCTTCGCGATCGAGCACGTGCGACTTGTTGTGCAGCAGGGTGACCTCCGAACCAAGCAGCGCAAACGCTTGTGCCAGCTCGCAACCGATGGGACCGCCGCCGATCACGGCCAGGCGCCGCGGGAGTTCCGTGAGGTTGAAGACATTTTCGTTGGTCAGATAACCGGCCTCGGTCAGGCCGGCAATCGCCGGAGCCATCGCCCGCGCGCCGGTGGCAACGACGGTTTTCGCGAAGGACAACCTGGAGTCGCCAACCGCCACGGTGTTCGCATCAATGAACCGCCCTTCGCCGATGAACACATCGACGCCGAGTTCCCGAAAGCGCTTTGCGGAATCGGCCGGGCTGATGCGGGCGCGAATTTCCCGCACGCGCCGCATCACGGCGGGGAAGTCCACTTCGATGGGACCGTTTACCATCACGCCGAACCGTTCGCCGTTCCGGGCATCCTTGGTGGCGCGCGCGGAACGGATCAACGCTTTGGACGGCACGCAACCGACGTTGAGACAGTCGCCGCCCATCAACTGCCGCTCGATCAAGGCGACCTTGGCACCCAGCCCCGCCGCCCCGGCGGCGGTGACCAGACCTGCCGTACCCGCGCCGATCACGACGAGATTGTAGCGGCCGGCAGGCGTGGGATTCGTCCAACCTGCGGGATGCACGTTGGCGGCAAGCTGTTGATTGTGCTCGTCCCAGGGAGCGAGGGCTTCGCGGAGAGATTCCATGCGGATCAAGTGTTTGAAGCCGGCTCAACTTTCCTGGCCAGTGCCCGGCGGGCGACCCGGGTGATAAACACCGTCACCGCCAACGTGGCCAGCAAACCAATGATCAACAATGCCCACTGGCCCGGCGTGCGGCCTTCACTCTGGATGCCAGCCTGGGCGATCGCGCCGAGGTAAACGTAAAGCACCGTGCCCGGCATCATGCCGAAGAATGTCGCGAGCGCGTAGTCGCGAAACGAAACACTGGTCAGTCCAAAAGCGTAGTTGAGAAAAGTGAACGGAAAGGCCGGTGACAATCGTGTGAGGCCGACAATCTTCCAGCCTTCGCTGGCGACCGCCTTGTCGATGGCGTTGAAGGCCGCACTGTTGGCGATCTTGCCGGCAACCCAATTACGCGCCAAGTAGCGTCCAATTAGGAACGCGCACTGGGCACCCAGATTCGCGCCCAATGTGACCCAGACAAGCCCCCATCCAAGGCCGAACACCGCCCCCGCGCCCAGCGTGAGCACTGAACCGGGAATCAGCAACACCGTCGCGAGCAGGTAGGCCCCGACGAACACCAATGGTGCCCAGGCACCCAACTCGGCGATGCGTTCCAGAACGCGCTGGAGCAGCGCCTGGAGCTCAAATTGACGGAACGCCCAAACCAGAGCGCCGAGCACAAGGAGGCCCACGACAAGCTTCAGCCAGGGGATCTGAGAACGGGTTGCGGAGACTTCGGACACGGAGGCTTTCTCTAGTTCATTCAAGTTTGAATCGCTAACGGGGAGTCATGACATCGTGCTGACTCTGAGTCCGTCGGGCACAATAAATTCCCGGGCAACAAACAAAA
>CAYXDZ010000402.1:0-3752 GCA_964463815.1 uncultured Verrucomicrobiota bacterium
CGAGGTGCTCGACGGCATCCCGGCCGCCAAACACAAGCAGGTGCTGGAAAGCCTCAAGGCCGCCAAGCCGGATGCCTGGGCGGACATCGTCCTGCGCACGATCAACGCGGTCCCCGCCAAACAGGCCGGCGAATGCGCCACCCTGCTCATCAATGAAGGCCGGGAGGCGGATTTGCAGGCCGCGCTGCTCCGGTATGTGAGCCACCACACCGCCTCCAGTGAATTGTTGCTCTGGCTCGCCAAAACCAAGGGCGATCACTACGCCACCCTCATGGGAACCGAACTGTTCCGGGCCATGCTCACGTCCATGGAGCGCGATCAGTTCAACGAAAAGAAGTCCAACCGGTTGGGCGACTTCATCCTGAAGGAAACGGGCCTGCTCAAGCGGCTCATCCAGGACGCCGACATCGAGATCGTCAAGGATCTGACCCGCGCCCTCCAGTTTTCCCCCGTGTTCGACGACATGGACAAGCGGTCGCTGCTGGCGCGGATCGTGAAGGTGCATCCGGATGTGCAATCGCTGATCTCCGGTGAATCCACCCGCCAGCAGGAAGCTCCGCTCGTGGTCTCGTGGACGAGCCTCGAGAAAAAGAAGGCGGACTTCGACGACCTGGTCAACCGCCGCATTCCCGCCAACTCGAAGGACATCGAACTGGCCCGGAGCTACGGCGACTTGCGCGAGAATCACGAGTTCAAAGCCGCCAAGGAAGAACAGAAGCGGCTCACCGGCCTCAAGGCCACGATGGCCGGCGAACTGGAGCGCGCCCGCGGCACCGACTTCGCCACCGTCCGCACGGACGTGGTCAGCATCGGCACGAAGGTGGACCTCACGGAGCTGAACTCCGGCCAGACCGAGGTTTACAGCATCATGGGCGCATGGGATTCGGACCCGGACAACAACATTCTCAGCTACCTCACCCCGCTGGCGCAATCGATCCTGAACAAGCCGGTGGGTACCGAAGTGGAGTTCGAGATGGACGGCCACAAAAAGCGCTACCGCATCAACAGCATCGCCCCGGCCCTGGCCCACTCGACGATTCTGGCGAGCAACCCGGCCGACACCGCGAGCCCGGATGTGGCCCAAGTTTGACCGGCGATTGTTTACGCTTTTCAGGTAACAAAAACGGCGGGCTGAACGGCCCGCCGTTTTTTCTTTGGCCGTGCCTTGTTGCGGCTCGGTGAGATCGTCAGCCGCCGGCGTGACGGTCCAGCGCGGCGAGCACCTGATCCAGTTCGGTGTCGGTATTGTAAAAGTGGGGGGAGAGGCGGAGGAAATGCCGGCCCAGGCGATCCGTTCGCAAGGACACCACGATGTTCTCCGCCGCCAACCGGGCATGAACGGCGGCCAGATCGACGCCCTCCCGGCGGAAGGACACGATGCCGCTCCGGTGCTTTTCGGACATGCCCGAGCCCAGCACCTCCCAGCCTCGTTCCTTGAGCAGCGGCACCGTGCGGTTGGTCTTGCGCAACAACTCGGTGGCGATGTTTTCCACACCGACTTCCAGCAACAGCTCCACCGCCGCCTTGAACCCGACATAACCCGGCAGATTCAAGCTGCCCGCCTCGTACCGGCGGGCGTCCGGCGGATGCACGATGCGGTCCTGCGCCACAAAGTTCGGGCACCGCACGTTGTGCCAGCCGAGCACGATGGGATCGAGCAACTCCTGCACTTCCTTGCGCACGTAGAGCAGGCCGGCGGCGCACGGTCCCAGCAGCCACTTGTGCGCGTCCGCCGCGAGGAAATCGACGTGCTCGACGTTCATGGGGAAGGCCCCCAAAGTTTGGATCGCATCCACGCAGAACAGAATGCCCTGCGCCCGCAGCGCCTTGCCAATGGCTGCGTAATCAATGCGCCAGCCACTGATGAAATGACACGACGCCAACGCAACAAGCGCGGTGTTTTCATCCACCTGCCCGACCACGTCGATCTCGCGGATGCGGCCCAGCTCCTTGATGTTGATGAGCCGGATTTCCACGCCCTTCTCCGCCAGCGCCATCCAGGGATAGACGTTTGACGGGTAATCATCGTAATAGACCAGCACGTTGGCCTGGCGGCGAAACGTCAACCCACCCGCGACAAAGCTCAGCGCCAGGGACGTGGGGCCGACGAGCGCCACTTCGCCCAACTCCGCGCCGATCAACCGGGCCAGCAACCCGCGCGTCTCCTTGATCTGCGTGTGCGTGAAGGCCGTCTCCTGATCATCCAGCGTGGCGGCCTGCGCCTGGTGGCTGATGGCGTCGGCCACGCGGCGGGGCAGCGGGCAGACGGCGGCGTGGGCGAGAAAGTTCTTGTGCCGCGTCACCGGAAACTCGGACCGGCGCAGCTCTTCGTTTTGATGAAGTTCCTGAATCGTCATGAAAAAATCGAGTGCTCCGGCGAGGCCGTTCGGTTTGGCGGCAACCGCTTCAAATCTCGACAGCGGCCGTGTCCTCTTCGGCCGTGAGGGTGAGGAAGGCCTGTTCCAGCGGGCCTTCATGGCCGGCGAGCTTGCGCAGCTCATCGTGCGTGCCCACGGCGATCAACTTGCCGCGGTGGATGATGCCGATGCGGTCCGCCATCTCCTCGGCGACGCTGAGCTGGTGCGTGGACAGGAAAACCGTCATGCCCTTCAGGCTGCGTTCCTTGAGCACATCCTTCACGACGCGCGCGTGATGGGGATCCAGCCCGACCATCGGCTCGTCGATCACAAACACCTCGGGGTCGTGCAGCAACGCCGCCACGATGGCGACCCTTTGGCGGGTGCCGTGCGAGAGACCTTCAATCGCGCTTTTCACGTAGGGTTCGAGATTGAACCGCGGCACCAGCGCGCGCGCCGAAGCGTCGATCTGGTCGTCCCGCATCTGGAACATCTGGCCGGTGAAGCGGAAGAATTCCCAGGGCGTGAGCTTCTCGTAGAGAAAGGGAAAGTCCGGCACGTAAGCAAGCCGGCGACGGGCCTCGAGCGGGTGCTCCTGCACGTCAAAACCGCCGATGCGCGCGCGGCCGGCGGTGGGTTTGATGAGGCCGGTCAACATCTTGATCGTGGTGGTCTTGCCGGCGGCGTTCGGCCCGAGCACGGCAAAAAACTCGCCCTTGGGAACGGTGAGCGACAAGTCGTTGACGGCCACGAGTTCGCCAAATTTTTTGACCAGGTTGAGCAGTTCGATCATGGGGTTGGCGGCTACATTATCTGCCCGTCGGCGTGGTTGATGAGCGTGACGCCGCCGGGCAGCGTGATGCTGAGCACTTCACCGACCCGGCTCACCAGGACGATGATCTCATAGCGGTCGAGAATCTTCGTGCTCAACCGGTAGCAGCGCACGCGCTCGTTCAAAACACGCGTCCAGTCGTGCTCCGCCTCCCACTTCAAATTGCCGAGGGCGGCGGGGCTGTTGGTGCCGCGCGGGATGAACGGCAGATTGGCCAGCGCAATCGCCGCCAGCGGACCGCCCAGTTGCCCCGCCAGTTGGCCGGGGTTTTGCAGGTCATTAAAACTGAACCGGGTGTCGAGCTGCATCGCGCCCTCGGTCTGCACCGCGAGTTCGCGGCTGGCGGCGGAACTTTGGAGGCGGATGGTGGTGAGCTGGTCGTTGAAGCGGAGGTTGAAGTCACGCCACTGCCGGGGATTCGCCAGACCGAGCTGGAACTTGAACTGATAGCGGTTGAGATCGCCGGGCAAACTGAAGGCTCCTTCGACCGTGAGTTGATAACCCACCACTTCGCGGACCATACCCTCGAGATTGCGCGAATCGGCCGCACCCTTGGACGGGGC
>CAYXDZ010000403.1:0-3733 GCA_964463815.1 uncultured Verrucomicrobiota bacterium
GGCGCAGCTTGTAAACATCGTGGAACAGATCGCCGGCCTGCCGGCGCGGCCATCAAACGCCCCGTAACCCGGCTCCCGCCGGATCGAATTGGTATGCAAGAGCCAGTTCTTCAAGCTGCCGCCTCCGGGACATCGAACGGGCGGATTGAGGGCGGTCCCTTCGCCGGCACTTCGGTTGGCAAGGGTCAAACGTGCCCCGCGTTCCGCCCGTACTCATGCATTGGGATCGGCGGGCGGGGCGCGAACCGCATCAGTTACGCGATTTACGCCTCGCTCGCCGATCCCACCAACAACTGGGCCTTCCCCGGCAACTCGACCGCCGATGTCGGCGGGAATTTCCTTTTCACCGACCCCAACGCGTTCCAATTCCCGAGACGATGCTATTCCTCGATCGGCCCGTGAGTCTGGACGAAAATCATTTGAATCCGGTCTGCTGACGAATCCAGTCCGAGACGGCCACCAGCGCCACCGGGTTGAACGTCTCCTCGATCTGGCCGTACTCGGCAACCGCGCCCGTGGTGCAGGTTTGGAAGAGGTGATTCAGCCCGGGAAACTCCCGCGTGGTCACCCGGGTGTTGCCACCCGCATGCAACGCTTCGCGAATGGCAGAAAGATTGTCCTGCGCGGCGACCTGCAGGTCCTTCTCCCCGTTGATCGCCAGCACCGGGCATTTCACCTCGCGCAGCGCCGGACGCGGATCGTAGGCGAGCAGTTCGCGGAACCAGGGGGTTAGCACCGTCTGCAACTGACCTTCGATCATGGTGTCCGTGTAGCCGAGCGCTTGGCGTTGTTCGTCGGTCACTTCGGCCATCTGCTGCTGGAACAACTCGCGCAGTTTCTGCTCCATGACCGGCCGATCGTGTCCTTGCTTCAAGAGCGCGAACACCGCCCGCTGTGACTCCGCGCTCTTGCGCAGGGTTTCCGCATCGGCACCCATCACGCGGGCGATGTCCTGGCCCTGGCGCACGAGCAGCTCATCGACCGGCACACCGACGCCCGCCAGCAGCACGATGAACGCAATGTCGGCGGGTTGTTTCACCGCCGCCAGCGGTGCCACGATGCCGCCTTCGCTGTGACCCACGAGACCGAGCCGCTTCGGATCGATGTCCTTCCGCGTCTTAAGCCAGGCGACGGCTGCCAGCGCGTCCGTGACGAAGTCGTGGTGCGTGGCCGTTGCGAAAATGCCCGTGGATTTGCCGACGCCACGATCATCGTAACGCAGCACGGCGATGCCCTGTCGCGTGAGATGATCCGCCAGCACGAGGAACGGGCGATGGCCCATGATCGCCTCGTCGCGATCCTGCGGGCCGGAACCGCTGATCAGTACCACGGCCGGATGCGGTCCCGCGCCACGCGGTTTGGTGAGCGTGCCGGCCAGCTTGAGGTTGGCGGCCGGGTTCTCGAAGGCGACTTCCTCTTCATCGTACGGGTAAGGCCGCTTCGGGTCCTGCGGTCGGCTGAAGTTGGGTGCCTTGTCCAGTCGCTTGAAAATGAGCGGTGCCTTGCCGCCGCCTTGCCGCCATTCACCGGCGATTTCGGAACCGTCCGCGCTGAGCTTGCCGTCGAACGTGCCGCCGACACGGCTCGTTTCAAGGCGAACGACACCGTCCTTTTCCTTGAGCGCAGTCACCGGGATACGCGTGCCGCCTTGATCCACACTGACGATGACGCCCGCCGGTTGCCCCGCGGGCGTGTTCGTGATCTCAAGCACGAGGCGTAGCTCGACCACCGGCGAGGGCTTGAGCGAGGCCTGCCAATCACCTGCGAGCCCCTGGCCGGGGACGCCCTTCGACGGAGTTTCGCCCGCCACGTTCGTGGCCGTTGCCCGGCGCTCGAGCTTGAAGGGAAACTTCTGACCTCCTTGCGTAAAGTCGCCGCTGATTGTCGTGGCATCTCCAGCCAACTCGCCAGCAAACTTCGGATCGCCGGGAATTCCGGGCATGACGAAAGATACCGCTGCGTCGGTCACCGTGACCTCGCCGAGCTGGAAGTTGCGCAGGGCCTGCACCGGGATGTCAATGGAACCGGCCCACGCGGCCGGCGTCTGCTCGAGGTCGACGCGGATGGCGAGTTCGGTGCCGGGCAGCGTGATCGCGCCTTCCCAGTGACCAGCCGGCGTGGAGGGCGACTGCGCCGGGGCCGGCGCCAGACTGACAAGCAAGTTCAACGCGATGAGCAGGTGGTTTCGGAATTTCATGATTGGAAGATTGAGGTTTGCAGAGATGTTCCAAGCTCTTGAATCGCCATTACGTTCGCCCGTTCGGATTTTCTTTGCGCCGTCAAATCGATTGGCAGCTCATCACCCGTCAGCGAGTGCCTTGAGCAGGAGGTTGGCGGTCGCCTCGGCGGATCCGTCGTAGTTGAGCGCGACGGCGACAAAGGCGCCGGCCTCCACCGAATAGATCACCAGGGCCTTGGTGCCCGGCGCCCCGCCGCTGTGGCCGAGCCAGGTCAATCGCCGGCCGTCTTGGTCGGGCACGTCGTAAAGCATGACCCCGCGCCCGTAGTAAGTGCCGCCGCCAAACATTGGATAGAGCCGCTCAAACTGAGCCCGCACGGCCGCCGGCCGCAGCAGGCGTCCGCCCAAGTGCGCGTGCCAGAACCGAACCATGTCCTCCGCAGTGGCGACGACGGACCCCGCGGCGTAGGGCGTGGACAGCGACGGTTCGCGCGCGGCCTCCCGGGGATCGGCAGGGTGCGGTCGGGCCAGGCCGCCGGGTTGCTCACGCGGGGCGAGCGCCTTCGTGTTCTTCAATTCCAACCGCCCCATCACACGCGAATTCACGCTCTCATGAAATGGTTGTCCTTCAATAATCTCCACGATACGGCCGAGCATCACGTAGCCGGTGTTGCAATAGGACCAATACTCACCCGGACAAAACGTGTTCCCGTGCGAGCGCGCCACCTTGATCAGGTCCTCGGGTGGGTGGTAGCCCGGCTTGGCTCGCAGCGTTTCGTCCGCCTGAAAGCTATAAATGCCGCTCGTATGCGTGAGCAGGTGATCGAGCGTGATGGCGCCGGCATTCGGATAATCGGGGAACCAGCGCGCCAGCTGGTCGTCAAGCGAGAGCTTTCCTTCCTCCACCAGTTGTAAAACAACGGCGGCAGTGAAGGCCTTGCCCACGCTGGCGAACCAAAACCAGCGCGGCGGTGCAGCGCCGCCCGCTTCGTCCCGCAGCCGCGTCGCACTCCACAGTCCGCGCCCGGGCACGCCCACGGCCACGGTCATGGCCGGCGCTTTCGTCGCGTCCATCGCCTTCTTCATGGCCGCGTCCAACCGGCCGATCGTGGCGGCGTCGAAGCCCTCGCCAAACGGTTTCGCGGCTTCTTCGAACACCCGGCTCGGCGGAGCCGCGTGGAGTCTGGCCCCGCGGTAGGGCCTCGCGGAATCGCACTCGACCGGCTGCCCGCTATCCGCGCCCAAAGCGGTGGACGGGGTCACCGCCAGCAGCAGGGCGAGTTTCAGGAAACTTCCGGCCAGAGGTGGGGCTGAGTTTGCTTTCATGCGGTGAGATACTTCGTCAAGCAGTTCGCCTGAACGGGGCCGGCGTCTGCCGAAAGTCCCGGGTCGGCGGCATTCTTGTGAAGGCACCCTGGGTTTACAACTCCGGGTTGACGAGCTTGGCCCGGAGCGATTCCAGCTCGCGGCGGCGGGGTTCATAGATTATGCGGATGGCATAGTGCTGCCACCATTGAATCGTCACGAAAGTTCCCACCATCATCAACGCGATCC
>CAYXDZ010000404.1:0-3729 GCA_964463815.1 uncultured Verrucomicrobiota bacterium
TCAAGGGAATTTGGACAACCCGACTTTTGAGTCAACCGGAGCATTCTCCGGCCCCCACCTTGGGTAAGACCCCCTTTGGAGTTACGGCGGAGCCGGCAATCTGGAAAAAGGAAACCGCCGGCCTTGCGGGCCGGCGGTTGATGAATTCTGATCGGGGAGTGGCGCTTACTTCACCACTTCGAGCTTCGAGGCGACGAGCATCTTCTTGCCGTCCTTCTCGGAAACCTTGCCCACGGCCGTCATTTTCACGGTCGCGGAGCAGACGTTCTTGTGGAACGCCTTGGAGACGTCGTTCTCCTCCATCCAATAAGCGACCGTCTTGTCGCCTTCCTTGACCTCGATGACGTTGACGCACTTTTCAGCTTTCTTGAGCGCGCATTTACCGCACTTGCCTTCACCCTTGAGGGTGACTTCCTTTTCCTGGGCAAAACCCGTGGTGGCGACCAGCATGGCAGCGGCCGCGAATGCCGAGATGATAAGTTTCTTCATAATGGATTAAGTAATTTTGTTGTGAACAGCAGGGGAACTAAAGCCCAACCCCCAAAAATGGCAAGCGGCAAAAACCGCCGGTGGGATGGGGGGACTCGCTATTTTCCGCAGCACTGCTTGTATTTTTTGCCGCTGCCACAGGGGCAGGGATCGTTGCGACCGACCTTGGGACCGGTGCGGATGGGTTGCGCCTTGGCTTTGGCCACGGCCTCGTTGGCCTCGCTTACCATTTCGCTGGCCTTCTGCTGGCCGGCCTCCGGCGGCGTCCCGAAGGCGTTGGTCTGCGCGTGCAAGGTCCGCTGCGGCATGCTCTTCAGGAAATTCTCGAAGGCCATCATGCTCGACGCGCTGCGAAAGATGTTGTGGCAGATCTCCGACTTGATGCTGACCATCAACTCGTCGAACAGCTTGAACGCCTCTGATTTGTACTCGATCAGCGGATCCCGTTGACCGTAGGCGCGCAGGCCGATGCTGCCCCGCAGGCTGTCCATGGTGTACAGGTGCTCCTGCCAGAGCTTGTCGATGGCGCTCAGGATGGTGAACCGCTCGATCGAAACCAGATGTTCGGGGTTCTCGAAACTGATCTTCCGCTCATACGCATCACGCACTTCCTTGGAGACAAATTGAAGCAGCGCAAACTGGCCGGCGTTTAGGTGCTCGAACATCGAGCCCGGCACCGGCGGTTCGCCGCCGCCGGCGACCGCTTTGGTGAATTCCTCCTCGGGGATGCCCAGCGGGAAATTCAAGTTCACCCAGTCGGCCAGACCGCGCACGTTCCATTCGTGCTCGTCCTTGTCGGCGGCGGTGAACTCCTCGACCTTGGCGAGCACCACTTCCTCCATGATGTCCATCAGGCGGTCGCGCACATCCTCGCCGTGGATGATCTCATTGCGAAAGCCATACAGGACTTCGCGCTGCTTGTTCATCACGTCGTCGTATTCGAGCACCCGTTTGCGCTGCTGGAAGTTGTGCTGCTCGACACGCTTCTGCGCGGTCTCAATCGAGCGGTTGAGCAGCGGGTGTTCGAGCTCCTGGCCCTCCTCCAGCCCCACCCGCTCCATGATCTTCGAAATGCGATCCGAGCCGAAGAGGCGCATCAAATCGTCCTCGAGGGAGATGAAAAAGTGCGAGGAACCCGGGTCGCCCTGGCGCGCGCACCGACCCCGCAACTGCCGGTCCGTCCGCCGGGATTCGTGGCGTTCGGTGCCGATGACGTGGAGGCCGCCGAGTTCCGCGATGCCGGGTCCGAGTTTGATGTCCGTGCCGCGGCCGGCCATGTTGGTGGCGATGGTGACCGAGCCCCGCTGACCGGCGCGGGCGACGAACTCGGCCTCCTGCTGGTGGAACTTCGCGTTCAGGACGGAATGCACGATGCCCGCCTTCTTCAGCATCCGGCCCAGCATTTCGCTGGTCTCGACCGAGATGGTGCCGACGAGGATGGGCCGGCCCTGCGCGTGAATCGTTTGAATCTCCCGCAGCACCGCCTCAAACTTCTCGCGCTTGGTCTTGTAGACCGTGTCGTGCATGTCCTTGCGCGCGTTGGGCCGGTTGGTCGGCACGACGAGCACCCCGAGTTTGTAGATCTCGAAGAACTCGTTGGCCTCCGTCTCGGCCGTGCCGGTCATGCCCGCCAGCTTGCGGTAGAGGCGGAAATAATTCTGGATCGTGATCGTCGCGTAGGTCTGTGTCTCGCGCTCGATGGTGACGCCTTCCTTGGCTTCGACCGCCTGATGCAACCCCTCGCTCCAGCGCCGGCCCGGCATCTTGCGGCCGGTGTTCTCATCCACGATGACGATCTTGCCTTCCTCGATGATGTAGTGAACGTCCTTCAAGTAGAGGCAGTACGCCTTCAACAACTGGCTGATGATGTGGATCGTCTGCCCTTTTTGATCGAACGCCGCCTGGAGCTTGGCCTTGGCCTCGAGCCGTTGCTTCGCGTCGAGCGTGGCATTGGTTTCGATCTCGTGAAAGCCGTTGATCAAATCCGGCAGCATGAAGGCCTCGGGATCGTTCGGACTCAGAAACTCGCGGCCTTTCTCGGTGAGGTCCGCTTCATGCCCCTTTTCGGACATCGCGAAGAACAGCTCCTCCTTCTCCGCATAGAGCATCTTCTTCGACTGGTCGGCGTGCAGCCAGAGCTCGGCCTTGTTCATCAGCTTGAGCAACTCCGGATCCTCAATCAAACGCGCCAGCCCCTCGGCCCGCGGCTGGCCGATTTTCACCCGGTAAAGAAGGAGGCCCAGGTTGCGCTGCAAATCATCCTTGTCCGGCGGATTCGAGCCGTCCTCGGGCCGCAGTTTCTTGATCAAGTCCTGCGCCTCGTTGAGGAAGCGCTGACAAAGCTTCTGCTGGTGATGCACCAGGTTCTCGACCGCGATCTTGAACTTCGCGTAGTTCGAGTTGTCGATGTTCACCACCGCCGGCCCGCTGATGATCAACGGCACGCGCGCCTCATCGATCAGAATCGAGTCCACTTCATCGACGATCGCAAAGTAATGGCCGCGCTGCACCTGCTCCTCCTTGCGGCTGGCCATGCCGTTGTCGCGCAGGTAATCAAAGCCAAATTCCGAAGCGGTTCCGTAAGTGATGTCGCATTCGTACTGCTGGCGACGCACCGACGGCGGCTGGTCGTGGACGATGCAACCCACGGTCAGGCCGAGAAACCGGTACACCGACCCCATCCACTCGCTGTCGCGTTGGGCAAGGTAATCATTCACCGTCACGACGTGAACCCCGCGTCCGCTGAGGGCGTTGAGAAACACCGGCAGCGTGGCGACGAGCGTCTTGCCCTCGCCCGTGGCCATTTCCGCGATCTTGCCCAGATGCAGCCCCGCGCCGCCCAGCAACTGCACGTCAAACGGAACCATGTCCCACGTGAGCTTGTGACCGCGCACCTCGATCTCCTGGCCGACCATGCGGCGACAGGCGTCCTTCACCACCGCAAAAGCTTCCGGGAGAATTCCGTCGAGCGCCGCCGCCAGCTCCGCCGGTTCTTCAAGGGCGGCCAGTTGGGCTTTCCACGCGGCGGTTTTTTCGCGCAACGCCTCGGCCGGCAGCGACTTCAATTGCTCCTCGTGGGCTTTGATTTGAGCCAGCATGGGCCGGAGCTTCTTGATTTCGCGGTCGTTTCGGGAGCCGAAAATCTTCTTAAAAATGCCGATCATGGTGCGGTTTCGATAAAGAGAGGCGGAAGGTAGGGGATGGGCAGGGGGGCGTCAAAGTGGAAATCCGCTACGCCAA
>CAYXDZ010000405.1:0-3723 GCA_964463815.1 uncultured Verrucomicrobiota bacterium
TGCATCCGCTGGCTCATGCCCATGCCGGTCCGGCCCGCGATCACCATCGGCATCCAGCCACCGCTGGGCGTAATCGAGATCAGCCAGCCGTCCTTGTCCGCCGCCTGAATGGACGTGGTGCCGCGAAAGAACGGCGGCATGCGTGTATCACCCGCCGCAAACGCCGCCGCGCCGGACTCGCGCGGGAGCTGGGCGGTGGTCTTGTGATTCGCCGTGCTCGACCAGTTCTCCAGCAGTTCAGTGAAGGGATTGCTGCCCCGCTGATAACGATAAGGATCGCCCGGCTGCACGCGGGGATTGTTGCGCTGCCAGTTGATCAGCCGCCGCCGTTCCTTCGCGTAATCCTTGCTGAGCAAACCGGCCAGCGGTTGCGCGGGCGGGAAGTCGGGGTCACCGTAGTAAAAATCCCGGTCCGCGAAGGCGAGGTTCATGGCCTGATACAGCGCGTGAATGTAACGGGCGCTATTGTAGCCCATCGGCGCCAGCTCGATTTCTTCAAGGATGTTCAAGGTTTGCAGCAAAGCCGGGCCCTGCGTCCAGGAAGTCAGCTTGAAGACTTTGATGCCCTTGTAGGTGGTGCTGACCGGTTCCTCCAGTTTCACTGACCACTTCGCGAGATCGGCTTTTGTGATCAAGCCTCCCTGCTCCTGGCTGGCGCGCGCGTATTCGGCCCCGATGTCGCCTTTGTAGAAACGATCATACGCCGCCATGATGGCCGCCTTGCGGTCCTGCCCCGACTCCAGGGCGATCCGTTCAGCGGCGATTAGTTTTTGCAGCGTCTCGCGCAAGTCGGGCTGCCGGAAGAGTTCGCCGGCGCGGGGAATGGGATTGCGGCGGTTGGTGTGGGGAAAGAACAATTCCCGCGAGTACGGCCATTGCATGAGATTGCCCCATTCCGTCTGAATCTGGCGGACGAGGTAAGCCTCGATCGGGTAGCCGTCCGCCAGTTCCAAGGCCGGAGCCAGCACTTCCGCAAGCGACAGTTGGCCAAACTCGGCGAGCATCACCAGCAACGCGCCCGGCGTGCCCGGCGTCACCGCCGCCAGCGGGCCTTCCTCCGGCGGAAACTGCAGACCCTGCGAGCGAAAGAACTCCGGCGTCGCCCCCGTCGGCGCCACCCCGAGGCCGTTCACGCCGATGACCTTTTTGGTCTTGGGATTGTAAATGAGCGCCTGGGTCTCGCCGCCCCAGCCCACCATGTCGTGCATCGTGCAGGCCGCCGCCAGCATCGCGCAGGCGGCGTCGATGGCGTTGCCGCCGCGCTCGAAGGTCTTCGCTCCGGCCGTCGCGGCGAGCGGTTTGCCGGTGAGCGCCATCCAATGGCGCGCGTGCAGGGGGGGGCGGTGCGTGCCCGTGCCTTCGACCTGGGCAAAGGCGGTGGAGAGCCCGGCCAACAACAACAGAATCGCGACGCACAGGACTTGCATAACGTCGGCCACCCTGCCACGGATCACCCAGCATGGAAAGACTTGCGATTCAGGCCCGCCCGCAGCCGCCGTTTCCGCCTGGTTAACACAGGTTAAGCCGCCCGGCCGATCCGCCGATAAAGAACAGGTTGGGTTGAACCCGGTGACACCGGTGGTCCGGCTCACGGCTGCGGCGAATGAACCAGTCATTGATTTTCAAGCGTCAGGCGCTGTTGGGGACGGCGTTGCTGGCGCTCACGTTTTTGGGGGCGGGCACGGCCCGCGCGGTCATCTTTGCCAGCACGGATGATCCCGCCCACAACACCAACGAGCCTGCGGGCGAACTGGCCGGCAGCGGCTGGCAGTATCAGGGTCGCTGGCTGGGCTTCCTCGGCACGGTGGTTTCGCCCCGGTACTTCGTCACCGCAAAACATGTCGGCGGTGCGGTCGGCGGCAGTTTCGTGTTTCAAGGAACAACCTACACGACCGTGAGCGTCGTGAACAACGGCAGCGACCTGAACGTGTGGGAAGTCGCGGGAACTTTTCCCCACTACGCGCCGCTCGCCCAAACGGCCAGTCCGGCCGGCCAACCGGTGGTCATTTTCGGCCGCGGCACGCGCCGGGGTGGCGAGGTGATCGTCAATGACCAGTTGAAAGGCTGGACCTGGGGGGCCGCTGACGGCGTCCTCCGCTGGGGCGAAAACGTGGTCGCCGGCAAGCAGGGGAGTTTGTTGAAATTTCTCTTTGACCGCGATGGCGGTCCCAACGAAGTGCATCTCTCCAGCGGCGATTCCGGCGGCGGCATTTTCGTGAACGACGCGGGCACCTGGAAACTCGCGGCCATCGCCTATGCCGTCGAGGGACCGTGGAAGTACACGAGCACCGGGGCGACCTTCAATGCCGCGCTGATGGACAAGGGCGGGCTCTACCGGGGCAGCACGCTGAATCCGGACAACGAAGCCGACAGCCCCAGCGCCTTTTATGCGACCCCGGTCGCGCCGCATCTCGAATGGCTGTTGAGCGTGCTGGATCTGCCGCAACCCGCCGCGCCCCCGGCCCCGAAGGGCGTTCAACTGGTTGTGTCCCCGCTTTCGGAAGGGGAATTCGAACAGGACATGAGGGTGCGGTTCGAGTCACTGGTTGAAACGGAGAGTTCGGCGGCGGCCATCAAAGTCGGACAACCGGACCGGCTGAAGGAGTTGCCGGCTTCCGCGACCGGCCGGTGATCGCCCTTCCGATTACGTCGCCTGCGTTCACGGAAGTTCGACCCGCAAAATTGCTGGCGTCCGCCCGACCCCTTCCCCAACATGCCGCCCACTTTGACCGCGGGCCGCGCCCGCCTGACCATGAAAGCTAAGATCATCATCACCCCGAAAAAGGCCGTGCTCGATCCCCAGGGCAAAACGGTCGAGAGCGCGCTGGCCCACCTGGGTTATCAGGGCGTGCAAGGCGTCCATGTCGGCAAGTATATCGAGATCGACCTGGCCGAGGGCGATCGCGAGGCGACCCGCCAACAGCTTGACGACGCGTGCCGCAAGTTTCTCAGCAACCCGGTCATCGAAGACTACCAACTGGTGCTCGAATGAAATTCGCCGTCGTTCAGTTTCCCGGTTCGAACAGTGATCAGGATTGCGTCCACACCGTGCAGCTTTGCGGTCATCAAGCCGAGCTGCGCTGGCACAAGGACACGTCGCTCGGGGCGGTCGATGCCGTGCTCGTGCCCGGCGGCTTCAGCTACGGGGACTACCTGCGCACCGGCGCGATCGCGCGGTTCAGCCCGATCATGCAGGCGGTGCAACAATTCGCGGCGGACGGTGGCCTCGTGCTCGGCATCTGCAACGGCTTTCAGATTCTTTGCGAAGCGGGCCTGTTGCCGGGCGCGCTGATCCGCAACCGCTCGCTGCAATTCCGCTGCGAACCGGTTTTCCTGAAGACCACGACGCGCGACTCGGCGTTCACCCGCGCGATTCCCGAGGGCAAGCTGCTGCAAGTGCCCATCGCCCACGGCGAAGGCTGCTACTTTGCGGATGCGGAAACCTTGGCGAAGTTGAAGGCGAACAACCAGATCCTCTGGCAATACGCCGATGCCCAAGGCGAACTCACCGAGGACGCCAATCCCAACGGCTCGCTCGAAAACATCGCCGGCATCTGCAACGAGCGCCGCAACGTGGCGGGCCTCATGCCCCATCCCGAGCGCGCCAGTGAAGTGCTCATGGGCGGGCTCGCCGACGGCAAGCTGATTTTCGACAGCATGATCGCGGCATTGGCATCCAAGGATCGGCTGGTCGCCGCGTAACGTGCCGCCGGCTGCCAGCCG
>CAYXDZ010000406.1:0-3703 GCA_964463815.1 uncultured Verrucomicrobiota bacterium
GCGAAAACCCTTTCCGGCGCAGGAAGGCGAACAGCGGCGGCCAGTAGGTCTGGCACAGTTGTGCGAGGGCTTCCGGTGCGGCGGGATTCGCCCTTTCCACGGCCGACAACACCACCGTCCAGTGGGTGGTCGCAAAAGCGCCGGCCTGGGCTGGTTTGGCGGTTTCAACTTCCGGTTGCGAGGATGACCACATTTGTCGTTTGTTCCAAGAACGGCGGCAATCGGCGAATTACCCCGCACGGACGCTTGCCCCGACCGATTTCGTCGTCCCTGGATCGCCTACTTGCACAGGCCGCGTTCGCTGGTGCGTGCGAATTCCAGCAGGCGTTGCACTTCGGGCAGCGGCGGCAGCTCCTGTTCGATGCGCGTGATCGCGTTCGAGATGGTGAGCTTTTCCTTGAACAGGAGCTTGAACGCCTGACGCAGCGCTTTTTGCACCTCGTCGCTGAAGCCCTTCCGCTCCAGGCCGACCTTGTTGATTGTGCGCGTCACGGCCGGGTTGCCGTCGATCAGCATGTAGGGCGGGGCGTCCTGCACGACCTTGGACATGCCGCCGATGATGGACATCGTGCCGACGCGGCAGAATTGATGCACGTTCGACTTGCCACCGACGATGGCGTGATCTTCCACCAGGACATGCCCGGCGAGGCCGGCGCTGGAAAGGATGACGTGGTTCTGGATGATGCAGTTGTGCGCGATGTGCGAGCCGGCCAGGAAGTTGTTGTGCGAGCCGATCACCGTGGCCTCCCCGTCGCCGGTGCCGCTGTGGATTTCGACGTGTTCGCGAATGGTGTTGTCGTTGCCGATGCGCGTCCAGGTGATGCCGCCCTGCCACTTCAAGTCCTGGGTACGAACGCCGACGGTGGTGAACGGAAAAATTTCGTTGCGGTCGCCGATGACGGTGTGGCCGTCGATCACGACATGCGAATGCAGCCGGTTGCCCGCACCCAGTTCGACGTGCTCCCCAATCACGCAAAACGGGCCGATCTCGCAATCCGGGCCGATGGTGGCACCGGGGTGAATGATGGCGGTGGGATGAATCATGTTGGGCGGCGGGGTTCGAAGGGGCCGCGCGTCAGGCGTCCACCAGGGTGAAGGTGACCTGGGCTTCACTGACGATCTCGCCATTCACCTTGCAGACGCCGTTGGCCTTGCCGATGCGACCCCGGCTCTTGGTGAGTTCGACCTCGGTGATCAATACATCGCCGGGTCGTACCGGTTTGCGCCACTTTACATCGTTGGCGGACATGAAGTAGGCGACCTTCCCCGCGTTCTCCGCCTGGCGCATCATGAGAATCCCCGCCACCTGGGCGATGCCTTCCAACTGCAGCACGCCTGGCATGATCGGATGGCCGGGAAAGTGGCCTTGAAAATAGGGCTCGTTGATCGAGACATTTTTCTGCGCGACGATCCGGTTGCCGGTGATGCTCGTCACCCGGTCCACCATGAGGAAGGGGTAACGGTGCGGCAGGATCTTCATGATCTGCATCACGTCCAGAGACTGACCGTCCTGAATGAGTTGCTCGGTGGGGGTGGGTTCGGTGGCCATGGCGGGTTTGGCTGGAAGGGCGGACGGTTCGGCGGGCGGCGGGGAGAAGGTTTCCACGGCGATCTGCGCCTTGCGCGCCTGCGCGGTGATGGCCCGGGCCAGTTCGCAATTGGCCGCGTGGCTCGGGCGGATGGCCGTGACATGGCCGCGCAACGGCCGGCCGATCAGCGTGAGGTCGCCGACGATGTCGAGCATCTTGTGCCGGACGAATTCCTCGGGATAGCGCAAGGGTTCGTTTGTCAGCACGGCGTCATCGCGGATGATCACGGCGTTTTCGAGACTCCCGCCGCGGATCAAGCCGTGGTTGAAAAGGTATTCGATCTCCTCGAAGAAACAGAACGTCCGCGCGTCGGCGAGTTCCCTGGTCCAGGTTTCCGGCGTGACCTCCACGCTGTAGTACTGTGTGAAGCGGCCGCCTTTGTCCGCGCTGGTGCAGGTGATCTTGAAGCCGTCATGTGGAAACACCGTCATCCGGGTTTCGCCCACCTGCAGCTCCAGCGGCGTGGTGATGACGAGCGGTTCGAGCGGGTCGGGCTGCGGTTCGAGGCCCGCCTTCTGGATCAACCGGGTGAACTCCCGGGAACTGCCGTCGGCAATGGGCGGCTCGTTGGCGTCCAGTTCGACGATGGCATTTGTCACGCCACAACCGGTCAACGCGGCCAGCACATGCTCGACGGTCTGCACCTTGGTGTTGCCCCGGGCGATCGTCGTCGAGCGGTTGGTATCCGTGACATTCTCGATGCGCGCCTCGATCTCGGGTTTGTCCTCGAGATCCACGCGTCGAAAGCGGAGGCCGCTCCCGGCGGGCGCCGGAAGGATGCGCAGGCTCACCTTGTTGCCGCTATGGAGACCGATTCCGGAATAGCTGACGGGTTGCCTGAGTGTCTGCTGAGAAGCCACGCGCGGATTAAAGCCGCCGGTTCAGGGCGTTGGCAAGCTTGGGGAAAGCGCGCGGGCCGGAACTTGGCCGGGACGTTTTGCCGGCTGCCTAAAACCAACTGTAGTTGAAACTGATGCTGATGCGCTCGGCTGTGAGCAGGTTGGGTGGCACCTCGTGCCGCAGCCAGCTTTCAAACAGCACCACCTTGCCGGCTTCGGCGGGGATCGTCACCCACGGTTTGGCGGCCGGTGAGCAGTCCGCCTTGCGCGGGGGTGCGGCCATGAAGCGGTCCAGCCGGGGATCTTCAAACTTGATTCCCGCGCAACCCCGCGGCGTGCGCACGTAGTAGGTGCCGCTGATCGTCGAAAGCGGATGCAGATGCAGGCCGTGAACGACGTGGTGCGGCATGATGTTGATCCAGCAATCGGTCATCGCCAGTTCGCGGCCTTCAAGATCGAGTTCGAGCGCGGCGGCGTAGGCCCGGACGTGGCGGTTCAACTTGTGCTCCAAATCCGCGAACGTGGAGGACATCTGGTGCATCCGGCAGAGCGAACTGTAGGAGGTGTAGCCGCCGGGATAGTTCTTCTTCGACCACTTCTGCCCGGCGACATCGTGCTCGCGGACCTGGTGGCATTCGCGGAGCAACTCCCGGTTGAACCGCCGCCAGTTCGTGCGCTGCAAGCGGGCCTCGTAAACGCGGGTGGGAAAGAAAGAATGAACGGACATGCGCGCAGCGTAGCGGGTGGCCCGGCGCTTGGGAAGCGGCCGCATCTTTGCCTTTTCAACCGGCGCGCGGCTTCTTAGCCTGCCGCCCGCACACTTATGGCCAAGAAAACCAAATACCGCTTCTGCTTTGGACCCTGGAACATCAGCGAGGGTCAAGACCCGTACGGCCCGACGACGCGCCCGGCGCAGACCTTTGACTGGAAGCTCGCAGAGCTCAAGAAGCACGGGTTCGACGCGATGATGTTCCACGACGACGACGCGGTGCCGGATATCGACAGCAAGTCGGAGAGCCAGATTCGCAAGGAGGCCAGGGCGCTGAAAAAGCGGCTGGATGATCTCGGCATCGCCGCCGAGATGGTCGCGCCCCGCCTGTGGTTCGCGCCGCAAACCATCGACGGCGCTTACACCAGCAACAATAAGAAGGAGCGCCAGTACGCCATCGACCGCTCGCGCCGCACCATCGACATCGCGAAGATTCTCGGCACCGACCTGATCGTGCTCTGGCTCGCGCGCGAGGGCAGTTACATCCGCGAGTCGAAGGATGCCGG
>CAYXDZ010000407.1:0-3702 GCA_964463815.1 uncultured Verrucomicrobiota bacterium
CATCCACCTCCAGCCCGACCGAGCAGCCGTCTTTGCGCGGGAGCCACTCGGGCACGCCACAGCCAACGGCGAGCGTGCCGTTGGCAATGTCATACTCGGTCCACTGCATGCCGCCAGGTTCGCCGTGTGCCATGGTGGGCTGCAAGCCCAGCACGCCTTCGTAAAATTTCCGCGACCGCGCCATGTCGGTGACGGGGTAGCAACTAAACGCAATTTCGGTGATTTTCATTGTCTGCGTTCTCTCCATCAAGACACCGCATGCACAACCTTCTTCGCCGCGTCCGACATTGAGTCGCCGGTGATCAACGTCAGGCCGCTTTCCTCAAGCGTCTTCTTCCCGGCAACGACGTTGTTGCCCTCGAGCCGCACGACCAGCGGCAACTTCAGGCCGGTTTCCTTCACCGCCGCGACGATGCCGGTGGCGATCACGTTGCAGTCCATGATGCCGCCAAAAATGTTTACCAGGATGCCCTTCACATGCGGGTCGCTCAGGATGATCTTGAACGCGGCCGTGACTTGCTCCTTGCTCGCGCCGCCGCCGACGTCGAGGAAGTTCGCCGGGCTGCCACCGAAATGCTGGATGATGTCCATCGTCGCCATCGCGAGGCCGGCGCCGTTGACGAGGCAGGCGATGTTGCCGTCGAGCTTGATGTAGTTCAGGCCGAACTTGCTGGCCTCGATCTCGAGCGGCGCCTCCTCGCCGAGGTCGCGCATCTCCTGGATGTCCTTGTGCCGGTAAAGTGCGTTGTCATCGAGGCTGATCTTGGCATCGACGCAGACCAGCGCCTCCTTGCCCTCGGGCGTGACGACGATGCAGAGCGGGTTGATCTCGACCATCGCGGCGTCGCATTCCCAGAACGTCTTGTAAACACCAAGCAGCAACTTCGCGCCCTGGTTGATCAAGTCGCCGGTCAGGCCGAGTGCGGCCGCCAGCTTGCGCGCCTGGTAAGGCATCATGCCGACCGCTGGATCGATGGTTTCCTTGACGATCTTCTCGGGTGTCTTCTCGGCGACCTCCTCGATGTCCATGCCCCCCTCGGTGCTGACCATCATGATCGGGCGCGACGTGGCGCGGTCGAGCAGGCAGGCGCAGTAAAACTCCTTCTTGATCTCCTCGGCGCTGGCGAGGAGCAGCGTCTTGACCTCGCGACCTTCGGGACCGGTCTGCTTGGTGACGAGCACCTGGTTGAGCATCGCCTGGGCGAACTCGTGCGCCTGCTCGACTGACTTGGCGAGCTTCACGCCACCCTGGAAACCGCTCTTGAACGTGCCCTTGCCCCGGCCGCCCGCGTGAATCTGCGACTTCACCACGACCATGTTCTGGCCGGCGGCGAAGAGTTTCTCAGCGACGGCCTTGGCTTCAGCGGCCGTCTTGACGGCCTGGCCGCCGGGGACGGCGACGCCGTATTGGGCGAGGAGTTGTTTGGCCTGATATTCGTGGATGTTCATGGAAAAATTGGATTGCGAACCGGGTTGAAAGGCGTGTTCATTGGCCTAAATTCAGAAACTTATGCAACCGCACCGTGCCACCCCCGTATTCGTCATGGGCCTGCTCAGCTTGGTGTTGTGGTTTCCGTTTTTCCTGCTGGGAGTGGTGGCGTGGGGGATGGGCACGCGGGACATTCGAAAAATGAAGAGTGGATTAATGGACCCGAGTGGAAGATCGCTCACGCAGGCCGGACGCTTTTGCGGCTTGTTTGCCATTCTGCCGGTGTTGTCGATTGCGTTAGTCACAGTGCTGTGGTCAGCCCTTGAGGCTTGGGATTTCTTGCCGCCTGAACTTGAATTCAAGAATCTTTTGGAGAGACTGCAAAGCGGTTCTTGACCGTTTGGCAGCCGGGCACGGCGACACCGCACTGGGCGAGGAGTTGTTTGGCTTGGTATTCGTGAATGTTCATAGAATTGAATTGTGCTTGCGCTGACGGATGTGATTAGACTCGGCGAACACCCAAAGGAAAACGTCTATGAAACCACATCGGGCCACCACCATTCTCGTATTGGGCATACTCAGTTTGATTGTCTGCGCACCGCTTGGAATATTCGCGTGGATCATGGGCAATGCGGACCTAAAAGACATGGAAGCCGGGACCATGGATCCTGCCGGGCGTTCTAATACCAACGCGGGACGCATTTGCGGCATTATCGGCACCGTCCTTCTGATAATCGGCGTGGTTGGCTCACTGGTGATTCTCGTGCTTGGTGGAGTGGGGGCCGCTTTATCCAGCCAGTAAACGGACTTGCTGACGATTGGTGGCAGTTCTCACCGCTTCTCAATCGGCGTAAACTTTAGCCCCAGCGGCCCGGTGTATTCGCTTTGTGGGCGGATCAGGCGGTTGTCGGCGAGTTGTTCGAGCACCTGCGCCGTCCAGCCGCTCGTGCGTGCGATGGCGAAGATCGGCGTGAACAGGTCGGTCGGAATGCCCAGCGAGTAATAGACCGTCGCGCTGTAGAAATCGACGTTCGCCTCGAGGCCCTTCTTCTCCTTCATCAATTGGGCGATGCGTTCACTCATCTGACTCCACTTCTTCTCGCCGAGCTGACTGCAAAGCTGCTGCGCCATCTTCTTGAGGTGCGGCGCGCGGGGATCGAGCACCTTGTAAACGCGGTGGCCGATGCCCATGATCTTCTTCTTCTGCGCGAGCGCGTCCTCGATGAAGGCGTCCACCTTGTCGAGCGAACCGATCTCCTGGAGCATCTTGATCACGCCCTCGTTCGCGCCGCCGTGGAGCGGCCCCTTGAGCGTGCCGATGGCGGTCGTGATCGCCGAATACATGTCCGAGAGCGTCGCGATGGTGACGCGGGCGCTGAACGTCGAGGCGTTCATGCCGTGATCGGCGTGCAGGACGTAGCAAACGTCGAGTGTCTTCTCGGCATCCTCGGAGGGCTTTTCCCCATTGATCATCCAGAGGAAATTGGCGGCTTCACCAAGCGACGGATCGGGATGCACGAGCGGCAGTCCCTGCCGGTAACGGTGGAAGAAGGCGGTGATCACCCCAATCTGCGCGACGAGCCGTAACGCTTTGCGCCGCTGGTAATCCATCGAGACATCCTCCGCCGTGGTGTCGTAACACCCGAGCATCGAGACAATCGTGCGCAGCACGTGCATGGGCGGGGCGTTCTTCGGCAGGCGCGTGATGGCGTCGATGACACCTTTCGGCAGATCGCGGAAGCCGGCGAGCGTGTCCTTGAATTCGGCGAGTTCCTTGGCGTTGGGCAGGTGATTGAAGAAGAGCAGGTAGGCCACTTCTTCGTAGCACGCCTTGCCGGCCAGTTCGTTGATGTCGTACCCGCAGTAGATCAACTGCCCGATGTCGCCGCGGACATCGCTCAAGCGGGTTTTGGCCGCCACGACGCCTTCGAGTCCCTTGGGCGCGGTCGTTTTCTCGCTGTCGCTCATGTAAAATTTTAGTGACTGGAGTTCCGGTAAAACTGTGTGATTTGCCGCAGAAAGACAAAATTCGGCAGGCGAAGACTAGGGGCTGCTTGTCGGGAGCGTCAACGGTTTAGTCGCCCGCCCTCCATGAAATCGCGTAATGAATACTGGCGTTCCGATTCACGGAGCCCGTTGAGCGAACCCGGTCTGTCCGGGGCCCTCGTGTGACCAGTTCCCGGCCGGTTTGTCCATAGCTCCCGGCGCGCCCCGGGAATCAGGGTCTTTCGTTTTGAAGCGATCAAGAGTTGAGTAGAGCAAGACAACGGTTA
>CAYXDZ010000408.1:0-3697 GCA_964463815.1 uncultured Verrucomicrobiota bacterium
GTGCTTCGAGCGTGATGCCGGCGCGCTTTTCAATTTCCTCCTTGGCCCACGCGGCACCGCGCTCCTCAATCACATACTTCAGGCGGGCATGCTTGCGATTCGTGCGATCACCGAAGTCCCGATGAATCGTCAGCACGGCTTCCGCGACCTCGACGAGATGCTCGGGCCGGAAGAAGCCGACCACGTCGGCCAGTCGCGGATAGGTCTGCTCGTTGCCGTGGCTCCGCCCCAACCCGCCACCGATGGCCAGATTGTAACCGATCAATTCGTCGTCCTCAACGATCGCAATGAACCCAAGGTCGTTCGTGAGCACGTCCACGTCGTTCAGCGGTGGAATCACGAACGCCGTCTTGAATTTGCGCGGGAGGTAGGTCTTGCCGTAGAGCGGATCGACAAAATTCTGGTTCGCCTCTTCATCCAGCTTGAGCTGCACACCCTCGATCCAGATGGAATGATAAGCCGGCGTCTTCGGGGCCAGGGCCAGCGCGACTCTCTCGCAGTCCGCGAAGACCTGTTCGCGGGCCTTCGTGTAGGCCGGGGTCGGTGGGGCGAGCACGTTACGATTCACATCACCGCAAGCGGCGAGCGTGGAGAGCAAGGAGTCGTTGATGGCCTTGACCAGTTGCCGCAAGCCGCTCTTGACGACGCCGTGAAACTGGATGCTCTGCCGGGTGGTCACTCGCAAAGTCTGATTGCCATGATTGTCCGCCAGATCGTCGAACACCTGCCACTGTTTCGAGGTCATGACGCCACCTGGAATCCGGCCGCGGATCATCATGATGTACTTCTTGCCGGTCTTCCGCAGATCGCGATCATCCTGCTGATAGATGCCGTGAAACTTGAGGAACTGCTGGTCATCCTCATTGAACTGGTCGGTGGAGACATCATCAATGGTCGCTGAAATGGTGCCCGCCAGCGTGGGGATCGCCGTCTTGATCTGCTCATTGTGAGTCAGCTTCTGCTCGGTCTGCGGTTCATTCATAAGTAATGCACTAAAGTTGGTAATGTTTAAGGGTTGCGCCCGATCCTGTCAAACAAAATGTCGGCCGCAAGGAGTTGGTGAGGTCATGGATCAAAAATGCATGCGGGCGACTGCCACGGTTCAGAACGCTTGTGGAGACCTCTACGAAAGGCACCGGCGGAAGCGGAGCGCGGAGCATTGCTCCGCAAGTTCGTCGGGGTTTTCGAGCGGAGCGATGCTCCGCGCTCCGACTATTGAGACTATTGCAGAGATCTCTTGTGGCATAGCAACAACTCCCCGACCGCAAGTCCACGCCGCTGCGGCTCTCCCTATTTGAGGCCGTAATTGATGCTCATGGCACCGCCAAAGAAATTGATCACGCGCACCTCCCGGCATCCCAACTCGCGCATCGCCCGCTCCACGCCGCGCTGTGCGGGATAGGCCTTCAAAGACTCCAGGATGTAGGCGTAAGCGGACCAGTTGTCACAAAAGAGCTTTCCATAAACCGGCACGACAACTCGCAGATAACTGAAGTAGAGCAACCGCCACAGCGCGTTGTCGGGCCGCCCGAAATCAAGCACGAGCAACCGGCCGCCGGGTTTTGCCGTCCGGTGCATCTCCCGCAGGCCGGCCTGCCATTCAGCCAGGTTGCGCAGCCCAAAACCAACCGTCACCGCCTCGAACGAGTTGTCGGCAAACAGCAGCTTCATCGCGTCGCCTTGCACATAGGTGAGCTGCCCCGATTGATGGGCGGGCATTTTCACGGCGCGCACCCGCGCCACCTCCAGCATTTCCGCCGTGAAATCCAGCCCGACCGCCTTAGCGCCTTTGGCCGCCAGTCGCTCGGTGATGTCGCCGGTACCGCAGCAGACGTCGAGCGCATGATCACCCGGCTTGAGCGCCGCCAAGGCCGCCAGGCGGTCTTTCCACCGATGGTGCATCCCGAAGCTCTGCAGGTCGTTGATCCGGTCATACCGCGGAGCGATGGACGCAAAGAGTTCGTTCACTTTGCCGGCGCGTTCCGATCCGGGCTGGTAATAGGCGTTTGACATCAAAGGCAGGAAAAGTCACCGGGCAACCGGGTGATAAGGCACGGCCTCGCCGCTCGGATCTTGCTCACTTTGTCGCGAGCGGCCCAACCTTCTCAAGCGGCACGGCGTCGTCCATGCGCTGCCGTTTCTTGAAGCGCACCGAACTCTGATACCCCGCATTCCTGGCCAGCTCAATGGCGGCCGAAAAATCAGCCCCGACTTCACCGGGCGCATGGGCATCTGATCCGAAGGTGATGGGCACGCCGCGCTCGAACGCCATCCCCAACAACTGCGGGTTCGGATAAATCTCGCGACACTCCTTGCGCAGACCGGCGGTGTTCAGCTCGATCGCCGTCCCCGAAGCCGCCGCCGCGTCGAGGAAGGGCTCGTAAAGCGGTCCACAATCTTCCTTCGGCCGGATGTCGAATTTTTTTGGGAGGTCCGCGTGCCCGATGACGTTGAACAAGCCGGACGCCGCCGCCGCCGTCAGCAGCTTGAAATAACGCTGCCAAACTTCAAACGGGTCATGCTGGCGCCAGCGCGGAATCGTCTGGGGATCATCAATGGCCCAATCTGAAATGTAGTGGACGGAACCGATGAAGAGATCCCAGTCATAACGTTGCGCCAGCTCGCGAATCCAGCTCTCGTGACCCGGAATGTAATCCACTTCGAGGCCGATCAAGAGGTTGACTTCGGGCACCTCGCGGCGGGCCTGTTCCACGGCGGCCACGTAATCACCCAACTGGCGCTCGTACATCCGCCAGTTGTCGAAATCATCCCGCGCCATCGGTGAATGGTCGGTGAAGCCGATTTCCCGCAGTCCCAGTTCCCTCGCCCGCCGGGCATAATCGACCGGTTCGCCGACGGCGTGACGGCAGAGCGGCGTGTGCATGTGGTAATCGGGAGGCAACATGGCAAAGCCAGTAAACGCGAGCGGCTCCATTCAGGAAAGGCCGAACTATGCCGCCGGCCATCACCAATTCAGGGGATGGGATGCGCGCAGAAATGAAAAAGGCGGGGCACCTGCCCCGCCTTGAACACTTGTCCGCCGACCGGCCGGCCGGTTACTGGTTCTTGGCCAGCACTTCCTTGATCTTCTCGAAGTTCGGGAGATCCTTCGGGGTCGGGGTCTGCTCCGAGTAAACGATCTGGCCGGCTTTATCGACGACGAAGGCCGCGCGGGCGCTGGTTGAGCCGAAGCCGAGCAGGTCGTCGAGCAATACGCCGTACGCCTTGGCGGTGGTCTTGTTCAAGTCACTGGCCAGTTTAATGCCGATCTTCTCCTTCGCGGCCCACGCTTCCTGCGCAAACGGGCTGTCCACGCTGATGCCGATCACGTCGGCGTTGAGACCGGAGTACTGGCCGAGGCCGGCGGTGATGTCGCACATCTCCTGCGTGCAGACCCCGGTGAAGGCGAGCGGGAAAAACAGAATGACGGTGTTTTTCTTGCCCAGGTTTTCACTGAGCTTCACATCGACCGGCGCACCGCCGACGGGTTTGGATTTAAGGGTGAAATCAGGAGCTTTGGTTCCAACTTCGATAGCCATATTTTGTAGTAGGTAGTGATTTAGAGGTTCAATGAATCGGGGCGGCATTTATACGGGCGGGTCGGGAAGGTGTCAAAATGCTTTGTCTACGCGGCGATTCCCGGGGCAGGGTTCTGCGGTGTGGAGATTGAAGTGGTTGGCGATCAACGGGAAAAAGT
>CAYXDZ010000409.1:0-3696 GCA_964463815.1 uncultured Verrucomicrobiota bacterium
GCGAGTTTCGAAGCCACTCGCGAGCAGGAACGGAAAATCCGGCTGGCGATTGAGCTGGAAGTCGAACAGGCGCGTCTCCAGTTGCAGGAAGCGAACGAGCGCCTCGCGGTCACCGGCTCCGCCATCGCACTCGCCGAGGAAAGCGCGAGCCTTACCCGCGCGCGCTTTGAAGAAGGGCTCGCGCTGGCCACGCAGTTGATTGACGCCGAAACCGCGCTCACCACCGCGCGCGTGCGGCAGGCCGAAGCCGCCACGGACCGCCGCATCGCCATCGCCGCCTTGCGCAAAGCCTTGGGCGTGTCGCAACTCGACGCCCCCCACACCAGCTCCTCCCCATGAACACTTCAAGCTACTCAACAAAGTTCGTTCGGGCGGCAGCGCGACCGGGCGTCACCACCCTGTTCCTGGCCGCCGCGTTCCTCACGGGTTGCGGCCCACAACCCGAGACGGAAACGGTCGCGCCGCAGTTGCCCCCGGCGGAAGTGCGTGTGGCTCCGGCGCGGCCCTCGAGCGAACCAGTCACGCGGGAAGTCGTCGGCACAGTTCGCTCCAAGCAACGCGCCACCATCGAAGCCCGCGTGGCCGGACGGATCGCGGAGCTGCGGGTGACCGCCGGACAAATGGTGCGGGCCGGGGAGTTGCTGGCGCGGATCGAGGCCATCGAGATCCAGGCCCGGCTCGACCAGGCCATCGCCCAGGAAGCCCAGGCCGCGCGGGATCTGGAACGCTTCTCCCGGCTCGTGGATCAGGGGGCGGTCACCCGGCAGGAGTTCGACGCGGCGCAATCCCGCGCACGCACCACCGCAGCCACCGTGACCGAAGCCCGGACGATGCTCGGCTACCTGGAGATCACCGCCCCGTTTGCGGGCGTCATCACGCGCAAGCTCGCGGACACGGGCGATCAGGCCGCGCCGGGCAAGCCACTCCTCGAACTCGAAGATCCGACCGCGCTCCGGCTGGAGGCGGACGTGAGCGAAGCGTTGATTCAAACGCTTGCTCTGGAGCAGGCGCTGGCCGTCCGGCTGGAGCATCTACCCGGGCCGTTGACCGGTCGGATTTCAGAAATCGCACCCACAGCCGATGCGGCCAGTCGGACCTTTCTGGTGAAGCTGGACCTGCCGACCACACCCGGCGTGCGCGCCGGCCAGTTTGGTCGCGTGGCGGTGCCGGTGGAAAATGCCGGCTCCCTGCTCGTGCCGGCGGATGCACTGATCCGCCGCGGCCAGTTGGAGTACGTTTTCGTGGTCGGTGAGAACATCGCGCGGCTGAGGCTAGTCCGCACCGGTGGTGCAAGCGGCGGTCAAGTGGAGGTTCTCGCCGGCCTCGACCCAGATGAAGTTGTGGTGATCTCCAAGCCCTCCCAACTGCGTGACGGCCAGCCCGTGCGCCTCGCGCCATGAACGACGCCCAGTTTAACGAATCGCCGGCGCTCGGCCCCGCGGGTCGCCTGGCCCGCGCCTTCATCGATTCCAAGCTGACGCCGCTCATTGTCGTGACGGCGGTGCTGCTCGGCCTGTTCGCCGTGGTCATGCTGCCGCGCGAGGAGGAGCCGCAGATCAAGGTGCCGATGATCGACGTGCTGGTCGAGTTGCCCGGTTTTTCCGCGCGCGAGGTCGAGGAACGCGCCACCCGGCCCATGGAGAAACTGCTCTGGGAAATCCCCGGCGTGGAATATCTCTACTCGATTTCGAACGAAGGGTCGTCGCTGGTGATCGTGCGCTTCAAGGTCGGCGAAGATCCGGAGGCAAGCTTGGTGAAGTTGAGCGAAAAACTGCGCTCGAATTTCGACCGCATCCCGCCGGGCGTTTCGTTCCCGCTGATCAAGCCCAAGAGCATCGACGACGTGCCAATCCTGGCGCTGACGTTCCACTCGCCGACGGTCGATCACCTGACGCTTCGGCGGCTCGTGGCGCAGGTCGATGACGCGGTGAAGCAGGTGCCGCTGGTCGCCGAAACGACAATCATCGGCGGGGCGCGGCGGGAACTACGCGTGTTGCTCGATCCCGCCCGGCTGACGGCGCGCAACCTGAGCGCGACTGCCTTGATCCCCCTGTTGCAACAAGCGAACCGCCAGTTCCACGCCGGGGAAGTCATCACGCAAAACCAGGCGGTGCGGGTCGAGACCGGGGCGTTCCTGCGCACGGTGGGGGATGTCGGCAAAGTCGTGGTCGGCGTGTTCGATGGCAAACCTGTTTATCTCCGCGACGTGGCGGAAATCGAGGACGGCGCGGGGGAAGTCTCGGACTACGTGTTCTTCGGACGCGGCGAAGCGGCTGCCTCCGACGAGCCCGCCGTCACGCTCACCATCGCCAAGCGACCCGGTGCGAACGCCATCGCCGTCGCCGAGGAGGTGTTACGCAAGGTCGCGACGTTGCGCGGTACGGTCATTCCCGGCGATGTCGAGCTGACCATCACGCGGCACTACGGCGAAACTGCGGCGGAGAAGTCCAACGAACTGCTGTTTCACATGGCCATCGCGGTCGTGGGCGTGTCGTTGTTGATCCTGTTCGTGCTCGGCTGGCGCGAGTCCGTGATCGTGGCGCTCGCCATTCCCGCCACGCTCGCGCTGACGTTGCTCGTGTTCTATCTCTACGGCTTCACGCTGAACCGCATCACGTTGTTCGCGCTGATTTTCAGCATCGGCATCCTGGTGGATGATGCCATCGTCGTGGTCGAAAACATCATCCGCCACTTCCACCTGCCGCAAAGCCGGGGTCGCAAGTGGAGCACGATCGCCGTTGAAGCCGTGGGCGAAGTGGGCAACCCGACCATCCTGGCGACCTTCGCCGTCATCGCGGCGGTGCTGCCGATGGCGTTCGTCGGCGGATTGATGGGTCCGTACATGCGGCCGATCCCCATCGGCGCGAGCGCGGCGATGTTCTGGTCCTTGCTCATCGCGTTCATCGTCACGCCCTGGGCGGCGATCCGCGTGCTGCGCTGGGGACGCAAGTATTCGCAGCTCACGGAGCTGGCACCCGGCACCGCCGCCGACACGCAGAAGCATTTGCAATCCGAGCACCCCGAGGACTTTTTCACCCGGCTGTACCGGCGCATCATGGGGCCGCTCCTCGCGCACCGCGGCTGGCGCTACGGGTTTCTGCTCGGCATCACGCTGTTGCTGCTCGGCGCGATGGCCACCGTCGGCGTCGGCTGGGTGCAGGTGAAGATGCTGCCCTTCGACAACAAGTCCGAGTTTCAGGTGATCATCAACCTGCCCGAGGGCAGCTCGCTCGAACGCACCACCCAGGCCGCGCGCGAAATGGCCGCCGCCCTCCGCACCGAACCGGAGGTGACCGATTACCAGATTTATGCCGGCACCGCCGCGCCCTTCAATTTCAACGGCCTGGTGCGCCACTACTTCCTGCGCGCCGGCAACCACGTCGCCGATCTCCAGGTCAACCTGGTGCCCAAACACGACCGCCAGGCGCAAAGCCATGACATCGCCAAGCGCGTGCGACCACGGCTCACCGCCATCGCTGAGAAATACGGCGCGCGGATCGCCGTCGCGGAAGTGCCGCCGGGACCCCCCGTGTTGCAAACACTCGTCGCGGAGATCTACGGCCCGACCGACGCCGCCCGTCAGGCGCTGGCCGGCCGGGTGCGCGAAATCTTCCGCCAGACCGAAGGCGTCGTGGACGTGGACTGGTACACGGAGGCGGACCAGCCGCGCACCCGGTTCGTGATCGACAAGGAAAA
>CAYXDZ010000410.1:0-3682 GCA_964463815.1 uncultured Verrucomicrobiota bacterium
CGCGATGTCACCATGACCTTCGGTCCAGTCCGTGGCGGCAGCGGTTGAGAAGGTGGTGAGCAGCGCACCGCCGAGAAGTGCGGCGCGCACGGTGGTTATGGGCAGGGAGTATTGCATGATGGTTGGTTTTGCTTCTGGTTGGGAATGGCTATTTCTGCTTGGTCGCGCCGAGGCGGCGGACGGGATCGGGATCGGCGGGGTTGATGCCCTGGTCGATTTGTTCCTTGAGCCGGACGGCCTTGATCGCCTCGACATGGCCATCGGCAAAGAGGTAGTTCGCCCTCCCACCGGTGCGATCGGCCGCAGGTGCGCCGGAGTGGTGGCGGTCGGGTTGAATGTCACCGAGCACATGCTTCCAGCCGAGGAACCAGCCGCGTGAGTGAGTGTGATCGGCGTAGGTGTTCGGGCCGTAGGAATCAGCAATCTCGAACAACATCATCGTCTCGACCGGCCGCGGCAGGGTGTCGAGCTTGTGCAGCGGATCGAGCTCGTTGCCAAAGGGATCGCGCAGCGGAACGGCGAGAAACTCGTTGATGATATAGCTCGTGCCGTTGTTGGTAAGTCGTTCGTTGGCGCGCGGATCGGACGTGCAGAACCGGATCTTGTCCGTGTTGCCGACATACGGCTTCAAGGTGTTGACCCAGCTCTCGCTGGCGGTCCCGCCGTGAGTCGTCCGCGGCAGGAAGCCCTGAAAATCGTCGGCATACATGATCATGCCGAGGCCGAGTTGACGCATGTTGGACAGGCAGCCGGCCTGGCGCGCCTTGACCTTCGAGGAAGACAACGCCGGCACCAGCAATGCCGCCAGCAGGCCGATGATTGCGATGACAACCAGCAACTCGATCAAGGTGAAGGCCGCCTTCGACCGCCCTCGGGCCGCCGGCAAACCATGGCTCAGGCATCTCTTCGATTCGGGGATACGCGTCGGCGCGGAGTACGAAATTGTTTTCATAAACTTTTGGGTCCGGAACCGCCTGTGATTGCCCGCCAGTCCGGAAGCTGGCGGGTCAGATTTAAGTTTGGGGAGATGCGAACCTCCACCGCATATGCGCGGTGGAGACGAGGGAAGAAGCCGGCTCGGCCCATGGAACGGCACTCCACAGGATGGAGCGCCGGAGCGCGGGCGGAATCAGCTTAGGAAGCGAACGGGGGAGCGCGGCCGGGGGGTTCAAGGCGCGCGGAACTGATCAGCAAGAATCCGGGGGGGGAAGAAAGCGTGAGGGAGAGAACACTGGCGGGCTGTCCCAGGGCCGCACCGGCGAGAACGATCTCCACCAAACCCGAGGCAAACAGCTCGATCGCACAACCAAGATCGTTGTCGGTGCTGTGGTGGGAGTGTCCATGATGCGCGTGCGCCGCGTCCGCGTCCTGGACATGCAGCGCCGCATGCCAGTCGGGCCGCACCGCGACCAGGCCCAAACCAATCACCAGCAACGGCAACACGAGCGCCAGCCACTGAAAGGGCCGGGCCAGACGTTTTGGTTGTGGATGCCGCGAGTTCATTCAACGCACGCGATCTGGTTAACGCACCGCCGGATCGATTGCAAGTGTTATTGCAACTGACTTGCAACATACATTTAAGCAAACTGCGGGCCGCAAACCCCGGCCGCGAAAGCATCATCCGCCCTGGTGCGAGTGGTGGTGGCCAATCCCCAGGGCGTGCTGCCGGGCATGCACCAGTTCCGCCACCACTTCCGCCACGCCCACCCCGTGCTTCACCTGCGCAAACACGAACGGTCCGGACCCGCGCATCCTCCGGGTATCCCGGTCCATCACCTGCAAATCCGCGCCCACCACTTCGGCGAGATCCGTCTTGTTGATGACCAGCAGATCACTCTGCGTGATACCGGGGCCGCCCTTGCGTGGAATCTTGTCGCCCCCCGCCACATCGATCACTTGAATGGTAAAATCGGCCAACTCACGGCTAAAGCACGCGGCCAGGTTGTCCCCGCCTGATTCGAGCAACAAAAAATCCGGGTCGAATTGCCGATGCAGTTGCTCCAATGCCAGGAGATTCGCCGAGACATCCTCGCGGATTGCGGCGTGCGGACAACCACCCGTCTCGACCGCGCGGATGCGTTCCGCCGGCAACGCCTGGAGCCGCACCAAAAACTCGCCGTCTTCCTTGGTAAAAATGTCATTCGTGACCACGGCGAGTTTGAACTGTTCGCGCAGGTTCAGGCAAAGTTGCAGCAGCAAGGCCGTCTTGCCACTGCCCACCGGACCGCCGATACCGACCGTAAATGCGCGCTGCTTGAAGTCCCGGTCCAGCGGCTGGTCGCGATCGTGGAAATGTCCGGGATGATCCAGGTGTTCGTGGGTGTGGCCGTTGCCATCGTGGGAACCGAAATGTTGCAGCAGATGCATGATGATGGTGAGGTTTAGCTTTGAAAGAGCCGTGAATATAGCCGGTCTTGCGATCCCTGCCAGAGGTCGAGCAGCGGTGCCGTCTGTGCCAACTCATCAAGCGCGAGCGAGGCGCACCGGTCGCTGATCGCTTCGGCGCGCGGCGCCAGTTGGTGCTGCATCGACTGCGCTTCCATTGGCCCGACGATGTTCAAGCGCACCGCCGCTGCCAATACGCTGCGAAGATGATTGAAGAAGAACATCCGCGCCGTGGTTTCGCGGGAAATATCAAGCTGACGCAGGCATGCGCCAAAGACCGGAGCGAAATGGGCGAATTCAATTTCGGATTTCGGATTTCGGATTTCGGATTTGTAAATGCGTTCCACGGCCGTGAGTAACGCCCGCCCTTGCGCGCGACTGGCGCGATTGGCGACGTGGTTGGTCGTGAACGCATCGCAGAGCACATCGAGCTCGGAAAGTTTCTCCGGTGCATCAAACGCCGCGGTCACGAAAGGCAACACCGCATGACCGAGTTGGTCCAAACTTGCTTCCGCAAACATGAGTAACTCCACCCGCCCGCGGACCTCGCCGTGTTGCCACGCGGCTTCGAGTCCCGATGAGTGCGCAAAGCCGCCGGTGGGAAACGCCGAGTCCACCAGTTGCCAGACGAGGAAATTCGGGGAGAGAAGTTTGCCTTCGAAAGAAACGCTTGTGCTGCGAATCCCCGGACTGGAGCGCGGAGCATTGCTCCGCTCGGCTCGCCCCGCGGAGCGATGCTCCGCGTCCCGTTCGTGGGGACGGCGAGCATTGCCGTTTAGAGCAGCCGACGTTAGGAGGCTCATTCTTTTCTTCGCGTTCGCCATTAAGTTTGAGCCGACTCACGTCGGCTGCTACAGAACTAGAACAGATTATACCTTTGCGCCAGCGGCAGCGCCTTCGCCGGCTCGCACGTCAGCAATTCACCATCAGCGCGCACCTCATACGTCTCCGGATCAACCGTGATGTTCGGCATGGCGTTGTTCCACTTGAGGTCCTTCTTGCCGACTTTGCGACAACCCTTCACCGCTTCGACGCGCTTGGTCAGGCCGTAGGCTTTGCCGACGTTCTTCTGCTTCGCAAGTTTGCTGACGAAGGCAATCGAAGTCATCCCCGTCGCGCGACCAAACGCGCCGAACATCGGGCGCATGAAGACCGGTTGCGGGGTGGGAATGCTCGCGTTTGGATCGCCCATCTGCGCCCACGCGATGACCCCGCCTTTGACGACCATCTCCGGCTTCGCGCCGAACATGGAGGGCTTCCACAGCACGAGATCGGCGAGCTTGCCGACTTCAATCGA
>CAYXDZ010000411.1:0-3678 GCA_964463815.1 uncultured Verrucomicrobiota bacterium
CGCCGGGCGCGATGCCGATGCCGCCGACCTGCGCGGCCAGCGCGTCGCTGAGGTAATCGCCGTTCAGGTTTAACGTGGCGATCACGTCGAAATCCGTCGGGCGCGTGAGCACCTGCTGGAGTGTGATGTCGGCGATGCTGTCCTTGATGACGATGCCCGCACCAGGTTTGCCCTCGGGGATCTGGCACCACGGCCCACCGTCGATCTCGACCGCGCCGAAGAATTCCTTGGCCACCTGGTAACCCCAGTCGCGAAACGCGCCCTCAGTGAACTTCATGATGTTGCCCTTGTGAACGAGCGTCACCGACTTGCGCTGGTTCTTGATCGCGTAACTGATCGCGCTGTGGATCAGCCGCACGCTGCCCGAGTAGCTGACGGGCTTGATGCCGATGCCGACCTGCACGTCGCATGGAAAATTGGCCGCGCCGACCGCTTTCCAGAATTCCTCGGCGGCAGGCTTGGTGCCGAAGCGCACTTTGGCGAACTGCTTGGGAAATTCCTTGGCGAAAAAGTCCAACACCTTCTGCGCGTCGGGCGTGCCGGCGGCGTATTCGATGCCGGCGTAGATGTCCTCCGTGTTCTCGCGGAAGATCGTCATGTTCACCTTCTCGGGGTGTTTCACGGGACTGGGCACGCCGGTGAAATACTGCACCGGCCGCAGGCAGACGTACAGATCGAGCATCTGTCGCAGGGCCACGTTGAGCGAGCGGATGCCGCCGCCAACGGGCGTGGTGAGCGGGCCTTTGATGCCGACGAGAAATTCCCGGAACGCCTCGACGGTGTCGTCGGGCAGCCAGTTGTTGAACTGCTTGAAGGCGGTCTCGCCGGCGAAGACTTCCATCCAGGCGATCTTGCGCTGGCCGCCGTAGGCCTTGGCGACCGCGGCATCCATGACGCGCTCGGACGCGGCCCAGATGTCGGGGCCGGTGCCGTCACCCCGAATGAACGGGATGATCGGCTGGTCGGGGACGTTCAGCTTGCCGGCTTGGATCGAGATCTTGCCGCCTTGGGGAACTTTGCAGGTGGTGTAGGCCATGGTTCGAATTCGTTGGGTTTGAACAAAAAGTCAGGCCGCGCATCGTGACGAGGCGCGGCCCGGCGTTCAACGTAGAAATTGGCGGAAACGGTTACGCCATTGCCACCGTGCCGTTCGCGGCGGGCTGGCCGGCGGCCTGAAACTCGGCGTTCACCCGTTCGACAACTTTGGCGGCGGTGAGGCCGTGCTTTTCCCGGAGGTAATCGACCGAACTGGCGTGCTCGACGAATTCGTCCGGCCAGCCGACGCGGATCACGGGGGTGGTGATCCGCTCGTCGGCGAAGTGTTCGTTCACGATGCTGCCATAGCCGCCCATCAACGCGTGGTCTTCGAGTGTTACGATCACATCCGCCGTGCGGCCATAAAAGCTGTGGAGCGCGGCATCGATCGGTTTGGTGAAGCGCGGGTTGATCACCGCACAATCATGGCCGGCCGTGGCCAGTTGTTCCGCGGCCTGGCGGGCGACGGAGTGCAGGTTGCCCAGGCCGAACAGCGCGACCTTGCGCCGGCCGTTGTTCGCGAAGTTCTGCGTCACCTCGCCCTTGCCGATCTCGAGCAGTTTTGGCTGATCCTTGATGGGTACACCCTCGCCCGCGCCGCGCGGATATCGAATGAACGTCGGATGCTTGGTGTGCGTGCAGGTGAACATCATGTCCACCAGCTCGTCCTCGTCTTTGGGCGACATCGCGATCACGTTCGGCAGGCAGCGCAGGTAGGCAATGTCGAACAAACCGTGATGCGTCGGCCCGTCGTTCGCGGACAATCCGGCGCGATCCATGCAGAAGATCACCGGCAAGTCCTGAAGGCAGACATCGTGATGGATGCAGTCGTACGCACGTTGCAGAAAGGACGAATAGATCGCGCACACCGGGTGCATGTCCATTGTCGCCATGCCGGCCGCGAAGATGACGGCGTGTTCCTCGGCGATGCCGACGTCGTAATAACGATCCGGCAGTTCGTCGCGCAGAAATTTCAAGCCCGTGCCGCTCGGCATCGCCGCGGTGATGCCCACGAGCGTGGTGTCCTTGCGGCAGAGTTTCACCATCGCCTGGCCAAACACGTCCTGGTAATTCGGCGCGGCACCCGGCTTGGAGGACGGCGTGAGGCCGGTTTTCGCGTCGTAAGGGCCGAGGCCGTGAAACTTCTCGGGGAACTTCTGCGCCGCCTCGAAGCCTTTACCCTTCTTGGTCAGGATGTGAATGACCACCGGCTCGGGAAAGTCCTTCGCGAACTCGAGGATGCTGATGAGCAACGGCAGATTATGGCCGTCGATCGGGCCGATGTACTTCACGCCCAGTTCCTCGAAGATCAGGCTGCTGCTGGTGCCGCCCTTCCCGTCCGTGCCGAGTCCGGGCTCGCTCTTCTTCAACGCCACGTCTGTCAACGTGCCCTTGATCGCCTCCTCGGCCTTGTGCCCGAGGCGGATGGCGACCTCGCCTTTTGGCACGCGACGCAGCAGACCTTCGAGATCCTTCTGCAACTGCGTGTAGCGCGGGTGCGTGATGATCTTGTTCAGGTAGCTCGCGATCGCGCCGACGTTCTTGTCGATGCTCCACTCGTTGTCGTTGAGGATGCCGATGAACTTCTTCGTCGTGGACGAAATGTTGTTCAGCGCCTCGTAGGAAATGCCGTTGGTCAACGCCGCGTCGCCGAAGATGCACACCACGTTTTCATCCGTGCCCTTCTTATCGCGGGCGGCGCACATGCCGAGCGCGGCGGAAAGGGCGGTGCCCGCGTGGCCCGCGCCGTAGCAGTCGTGCGGACTCTCGGTGCGCAGTGAAAAGCCGTTCAGGCCGTTCGTCTGGCGGATCGTATGGAAGCGGTCCTTGCGGCCGGTGAGGAGCTTGTGGACGTAGCTTTGGTGGCTCACGTCCCAGACAAACTTGTCCTTGGGCGTGCTGAAGACCTTGTGCAGCGCGATGGTGAGCTCGACGACGCCGAGGTTGGGGCCGAGATGGCCGCCCGCCTTGGCGAGGGTCTGGATGAGTTCCTGGCGGATTTCCGCCGCCAGTTGCTCGCACTGTTCCAGCGTGAGCTTCTTTACGTGTTCCGGGCTGTCAACCATGTCGAAGTAACGGCTCATTGCGGTGTCGGTTCGGCGGCTTCGTCTTCGAGGGGAAACGGCTGCAACTCGAGTTCCCCGGCCGCGTTCTTTTCCAGCTTCTGAATCTTCAGCTCCGCCTCGGCCAGCTTTTTCTGGCAGAGGGCGGCGAGCTGCGTGCCCTGTTCGTAATGCGTGAGCAGGCTTTCCAGCGGCAGTTCGTCCGATTCCATTTCCTCGACCACCGCCTCGAGCTGTTTCAAGGCATCCTCGAACGACGGCTCGTCGGGCTTTTCGGCGGCACTGGCGCTGGTTTTGGCGGACTTTGGCACGGCCGCGAAGCTAGAGCAGGTCCGCCGGGCCGTAAAGCAAGGTTTTGACGAGGCCATCCCGGCCCACCTTGGCATTTGGAAACGGCCGGATCTTTTGCTATGCTGCGGCCGATGCGCGAGCCAACTGCCGAAGATTTTGAGAAGCTGTTTCCCGCCGAGTGCCACTTCAAGGTGATCGCCGTCGATCTGGTCGGCGTTCACAAGAACCTCAACCAATGTCTGGTCGAACTCGGTCTGGAGGACCGGGCCTTCCAGCCGGCCAACAAATC
>CAYXDZ010000412.1:0-3671 GCA_964463815.1 uncultured Verrucomicrobiota bacterium
CGCGATCACCAGCTGCGGCCGCATGAACAAACTCGGCAGTCCGGCGAGGATCTGGGCGGCCATCCGGCGCTTGCCGCCCTGCCAGGAAATGATGGGGTTCATAAAAAGAAGTCAATCCACCACCGCACCCGCCGGGAGGCTGGTGAGGGCGTCGCTGCGGAGGACGAGGCAATACTTCTCCACGCCGTCATCGCAGACCTTGGTCCAGCGCGGTTTGAGGACGCGGCCGGTGCCGCCGGTGACATCGGCGCGCGAAGGGTCGAGATCGATGCTGCCCTTCGCGGCGGTGGCGGCGTCGCCGACCTTGATGCGTTGCGGTTGGTGGCTGCCGCCGCTGGGCGCGTTCGTCGGGGTGTCCTTGCCGAGCTGCACGCTGCCCGCGCCGTACGCCTGGCCGTTCACACGGGTCGCCGGGTTGACGAAGATCCGGCGATGGCGGTTCACGCGCAGCAGCTCGATGAGATCAGCCGGGCCAAGGTGGCGGGGCGGACCGAACTGGATGCGGGTGGTGCCGCTGTCCACGCTCTCGGTCACCTCCTGCACGAGCGCATTCATCGTGGTCCAGGCGGCGTTGCCGTTGGTGAGGTTGAGCACATTGCCGACGGCCGGCGCGGTGCCGCCCACGTCCTCCTCGATCACGGACAACGAGCCTTCCCAATGCAACACGCTGGTGGCGTCGTAGAGGAATTGAGCTAGGCCGACGGGTGCGGTCTCGCCGACGAGCGCGGACTCGATGGCGGTGTAGGTGCCGCTGGTGGCGTTGGTGGCGGTGCGCTTGACCGTCTGAATCTGGTCGTAGCCGGCGAGCAACGTGTCGGCGTTGTGCGTGGTGCTGGAATAGACGTTGTATTTGATGCGCGCGGAAAGGGTGTCTTCCTCGGCGGTGACGGGGCTGCCGCCGATGGTCATCCAGGCGGCGAGCTGGCCGCGGGTGAGCAGCCGGGGCAAAGCCGACGTGCGGCCGGCGTTGCTGATGGACTGGATGGCCACGCGGTCATTCGCGAGCCAGGGAAGTTGCGATTGCCACCACGCGGCGCTGCTGACGTTCGGTGTCTCAACCTCCACATCGGCGCTCACGCTTTGCACGCTGCCGCCTTCGATCTGGATCGTGGCGACAAACGCGCCGTCTTCGGTGCCGGTGATTCCGTCATTGGGAGCCTTCTGTTCGCTCACCTGCAAATAAGGGGTGCCGTCCACCGTGTCCGTGCGCTCAAACTTAAGCAGGACGGCGGGCACCACGAGGTCATCGCGGCTCACGAGGTTGAGGCCGTCGAGCTGGTAATCCGCCGAGCCGATGGCGAGCGACTTCGCAGCGAGCTCGGCGCGCCCGGCGGCGTGCAAGGTCGGCGGGGTGGTGGTGTAGTCAAACCACGTGACGGCATCCGGAGCCCAGCGCAGCGCTCGGCGGATGACCTCGCTGCACATGAGGTCCTGCCCCTCATCGACCGGCGGGTTGACGACCGGGAAATCGGTGTCGTCGTAACCGAGCGGTTTGCCGGCGGCGATGGCCCAATCGAGCACGTCGGCGAGCTGCTCGCTGACGTTGAGCTTGGTGCCGGTGATGGTGTGGAAAAGGAGGACGCGCGACTTGTTGAGCAACGTGACGCCCGAGCCGTTGTTCACATTCCAGCCCTGCTGGTAAATCAGCCGCTCCAGGTACCACCACGGGCCGGCGACGACGTATTGCAGACCCTCTTCAGTGGCGCTGCCGTAGCGCGGCACGCGATCCACGCGGCCCTCGAACCACTTGACCGGCGCGGCGTCATCTTCCTGCCGGAAGACCTTGATGGTGTCGCCGTACGCGAAGATCGGCGTGCCGTCGAAGTTCTCGCCGTCATGGCGGAAGATGATCGTATCCGCCGCCTGGTTGCGCCGGGTGCGCGTGAGGGCGACAAGGCCCCAATCAGCGAACGATTGGGTGGTGCCGTCGTGTTCGAGAGTCCACGCAATCATTGGTCGCGGTTGTTGCGCTCGGCGTTCTTCACGCGCTGCTCCATCTCGTTCATTTTTTGGAAAAGTTGCTCCATGATTTGAGTCTGGCGCTCAATCACATCAACCGCCTGGCCAACCTTCCCGGCGAGAACCTCCTGAGCGGCCGCATCCTTGGCTTGATCCACCATCCCCCGAACCTGGACAAATGTGCCGGTGGCGGCGGTGGCATCTTGCAACAAATCAACCCGACGGTTGCTTCGGTCGCTGCGAAAGGTCTGGCCGAACTGCGCATCGTAGTTTTCGGCGGCCGCTTCGTACTCCGGCCGGGTGGCGGCGAGACGCTCATCCAGCGCGGCGCGCTGATCGCGCAGCGCGCCCGGCGCGGCGGGTTGGGGCACCTGGCGTTCCAGGGCGCGGTTCAGCAACTCCAGCCGGGTCCGCTGGGCGGGCGTGAGGCCGGGGCGCGTCGCCTCGAATTGACCGGCGGCGGCGGAGGGGCCGGCCATGTAGCTGATACCTGGATCGTCGCGTTGCCGGAGCAGCTCATCGCGCTCGCGCGTCAGTTCGGCGATCCGCAGGTTGACGCGTTCCTGCCGTTCCTCGGCGGGCAGCGCCGCCTCGATCTCCGCCCTGGCCCGCTCCATTTCCGACACCTGCTGGCCCAGCGCGGTGGACCGCTCAAACTCCACCCGGACGGTCTCGGAGGACGCGCGGTCGCGCAGCCCCCGTCGCCGGTTGTTGATGTCCTTTTCGATCTCGGATTTGCGCTTGGCCAGTGCCGGGCCTTCCAACCCCGAAGCCTCGGCCTCGATGAGCAGGTACTCCCGCTCGGCCTCCAACTCACGGATGTCGAGGCCGAGCTGTTCCTGGATCGAGCCCTTCTGCGCATCGTGCTTCTTGTTGATCTCCCCGAGCGCGGTGTCGATGGCCTTGAGTTGCCCCGCATAGTTTGAGGCCATGCCGGCGGCCTTCCGCATCGATTCCGCGCTGTTGTCCACCACGTTGTCGAGTCCCGGCAGCCGCGTCTGCACGTTGCCGATCTGCTCGACCCACCACTGAAACGCGCCCGCGACGAAATCGATGCTGGCTTTGAGCAACCCATTCCGCGCGATCAACCCGCCGATGCCTTCGCGCAGGTCATTGAGCTGGTTGGTGAGGTTCTCCCACGCGCCGGTCAGGGCCTCGAGCTGGCCCGCGCCTTTCACCGAGAGTTCCTGGAGCAGGTCGGTGATGTTCTTGGCCTGGATGCCGTACCGGCTCATGACCTCGAAGTTGCCCTGGAGCGCACGAGCCACGAGGTTGGCGGCACCAGTCAGGTCGCCGTCCATGATGCCGGCGAGGTTCTTCACGCCCTCGGTCAGCGCGCCGATGTTGCCCTCGTTCGCGCCGAACTGCGTCAGCTTGCGGATGACCTCGAACCATTGATCGTCCGCGACACCGGTGGTCTCCTGCATCTGGCTCGCGAGATCGTGCAGGCTCTCCCGGTATTCGTCCGTGAGCTGACCGCTCCGGGCGAGCGCGGCATCGAGTCGCGCGCTCTGCACCTGGGCGCCGGCGAATTCGTTGACCGCACCCTTCACCGCGGCGGCGAGCGAGGTGAACAGGCCGATGAGCAGCACGACGGGATTCTTGATCAGCTCCAGCGCGCGGCCCACGCCGGGGATCTCGCGGGCGAGATCGCCAAACGAGCGTTTCGCGTCGTCGGCGTTCGCGTTGACCTTGATCCTGATCTCGGGGTC
>CAYXDZ010000413.1:0-3669 GCA_964463815.1 uncultured Verrucomicrobiota bacterium
TCTCCATCCAGACCGTCATCGACCGGTTGCGGCAGGAAAACCTCAACGTGGCCGGAGGCACCCTGCGCGAGGGCAAGGCGGAATACATGGTTCGCACGTTGAACGAGTTTGAACACCTTGGCGACATCGAGGACACGGTTGTCGCGCGGGTGAGCGAACGCGACATTCGCGTGCGCGATCTCGGCACGGTGTTGCGCTCGCAGAAGGACCGCGAAATCCTCACCCGGACCGATGGTGACGAAAGCGTGCAGATTGACATTTACAAGGAGGCCAACGCCAACATGGTCGCCGTCGCCAAGGCGGTGACGGCGAAGATCGGCGAGTTGAAACTCGAGGAGGACAGCCGCCCCAAACCGGGCTTCCGGTTCGGCCCGCCCATGCCCGAGGTTTCCGGCCTCGCACAACAGCTTTGGAAGGACGAGGGCGCCGCGCTGAAGGTGGTGGCTGACCGCTCGAAATTCATCGAGAGCAGCATCAATGAAGTGAAGCAAACAGCCCTCATGGGCGGCGTGCTGGCGGTGCTCATCCTCTATCTCTTCCTGCGCGATCTGAAGAGCACCACGATCATCGCGGTCAGCATCCCGATGTCCCTGTTGATCACGTTCGCGCCGCTGAACCTGTTGGGGGTGTCCCTGAACATCATGTCCCTCGGGGGACTCGCGTTGGGCATCGGCATGCTGGTGGATAACTCGATTGTCGTGCTCGAATCCATCTTCCGCTGCCGAGATGAAGGCGATGATGTGCGCGTGGCGGCGATTCGCGGCACGCAGGAAGTCGGCGCGGCCGTGGTGGCCTCGACGCTTACCTCGGTCGCCGTCTTTTTCCCGCTCGTGTTTGTCGAGGGCATCGCCGGTCAGGCATTCGGCGATCTCGGGCTGGCCGTGGTCATCTCGCTTATCGCCTCGCTGATGGTGGCGATCTGGTTTGTGCCCATGCTGGCGAGCCGGCGCAAGGTCGAGTTGAAAGATGTCGCCTCGGCGGGCGCGCTGTGGACCCGGTTCACCGCGTGGACGCACTTCCGCGAAAGCCTCGCGTGGCAGTCGCCCTGGAAATACGTGGCCCTGATCTGGTTCGTGCTGCGGCTCATTGTCGGGCTGCTGTTCGAGGTGATTGGCAAACTGTTTCTCTCGCTGTTCATGCTGCTCGCGTGGGCGGTGGTGCGCGGCATCGCGCCGGCCATGTTGTTCGTCATCCGCTGGCTCACGTGGCTGCCGCTGAAGCTCGCCAATGCCGCGCTCAACTCGCTCAATTCTCTTTATCCGCGCTGCGTCCGCTGGTCCTTGCGCAACCCCGCCGCCATCCTCGGTTTGATGGCCGCCATGTTGTACTTTAGCTGGTCGCTCAGCACGCGCCTCCAAACCGAGCTGCTGCCCGAAGTGCATCAGGGTGAGTTCACCTTCGAAGTGAATCTGCCCGTCGGCACGCCGATCGAGGAAACCATCGGCATCCTCAGTCCGCTCGAGCAGGTGATTCTGGAAAACAAGGACGACATCCAGACGCTCCTCGTCACGTTTGGCTACGACGTGACGAACATGAAACGCTCCGACGAGGGCGAGCACTCCGCGCGCTTCAAGGTCGTCCTCGTCCCCGGCCGCGACCCCATCGCCACGGAGGATCGCGTCATGAACCGGTTGCGCGCGGTCTTCCGCGAGACGCCGGACGCCGAGGTGCGCGTCGTCCGCCCGGTGTTGTTCAGCTCGAAGACGCCCATCGTGGTTGAGATCAACGGCGATGATCTGCCGCAGTTGAAACGCCTCGCCGCCCAGGCCGAGAACGCCCTCGCACAACTGCCCGAACTCGCCGACGTGGAAACGACTTTGCGCACCGGTGCCCCCGAGATCCAGGTGCTGTATCACCGGGACAAACTCAGCCTCTACGGACTCAACATCAACACGGTGGCGCAACAGGTGCGCAATCTCGTCAAGGGTTTCGAGGCCACGCGCTTCAACCTCAAGGATCGCCGCATTCCCATCATGGTACGGCTGGATGAATCCGATCGTGAATTCGCCGAGGACATCGGCCGGCTCACCGTCAACGCCGGCGGCGCGCAACCGATCCCGCTGGATTCAGTGGCCCGGCTCCAGGTCGGGGAAGGTCCGAGCGAAGTCCGCCGCGTGGATGGCCGCCGCGTGGCGCTCGTGCAGGCGAACATCGCGCAAGGCTCGCTCGGCGGCGCGGTGAAGCGCATCGAGGAAGTGTTGCGTTCCGAGATCGACTGGCCGGCGGAGATGGATTTCGCGATCACCGGGCAGAACGAAGAGTTCGAGCGCAGCAAGGGCAGCCTCTATCTCGCGCTGTTCCTGAGCCTCTTCCTCGTTTATGTGATCATGGCCGCGCAGTTCGAGAGCCTGCTGCAACCGTTGATCATCATGTTCACCATCCCGCTGGCGTTCTTTGGCAGCATCGCCGGGCTCGTGGCGCTCGACATCAGCGTGTCCGTGGTCGTGTTCCTCGGGTTGATCATGCTGGCCGGCATTGTGGTCAACAACGCCATCGTGCTCATCGACTACATCAACACGTTGCGCGGGCGCGGACTGGACCGGCTCGAAGCCATCGTCACCGCCGGCAGCGTGCGGTTGCGGCCGATCCTGATGACCACCGCCACCACCGTGCTCGGCCTGCTGCCCATGGCGCTCGGCCTGGGCGACGGCGCGGAGATCCGTACGCCGATGGCCATCACCGTCATCTGCGGCCTGACCACGTCCACGATCCTCACCTTGATTGTGATCCCTACGATCTACTTTCTCGTCGATGGACTGAAGGAGAAGTTCTTCGAAACACCGGTTCCGGAAGCGCTTCCCGGCGAGCCAGTGCCGGTGAAGTGAGGCTTGTCACTCCGGGGCCGGGAGCGTAGAAACTTCATCGATGAGCCACCATGCCCGGTTGAATTGGAGCCGGCAATCTACGCCTGACCGGAAGAATTGGAGCCGCCCGAGAGTCTCATGAAGACCTTGCGCAAAACTGTCCTGGGCGTCCTCGCCTTTGTGGCCTGGGTGGTGATCGGCATCTCGGGGGGCGTATTCCGTGATCGCCCAGCGGAGCTGTCTCGAACTGAGGTTGTTTACGCGGGGTTACTGATTGCTTCCGTCATCTACTTCCACTGGCTGTGCCGCGCCTTTTTGATGCCGCTCTCCGGGTTGTCGAAAGAACAACAAGCTGCTTTGTTGGATCACGGACTGAAGAATTACCGGAGTGGCTTTTTCGCGGGAACAATTGGCTTAGGCTATATCTGCCTGGCGCTTTATGTGTTTGGATTTTTCGCGGACAGGCCGGGCAAAGCAGATGACCCGAATTTTGTTTGGGTCGCGATTTTCTTCATCGGGTTGGGCGTCCTGGCCCAAGCGAGAGGTTTGATTCTGTCTCTGATCAAGCCCGAGTCGGATGAGGAATGTAAAACCGCCAGCGAACTCACTGACTCAACGGACGACAATTCCACCGCCCGACTCGGCAGTCCCGAAGCCCCTCAACCACCGGCATCGCCAAACTGACGTTCGACCATGCAGCTCATGATTCTAAAGGAGCAGCACAGCCAATGAAGGATCGGCGATTCACTCGAATGCAATCCGCCTTTGGATGGTGTTTCATGCTCTGCTTTGCTGTCGGACTTATTGCCGCAAGCGGTTTAATCCCTGATGAGGCTTGGAATAGATTCCCGCCGTGGCTGTTGAA
>CAYXDZ010000414.1:0-3659 GCA_964463815.1 uncultured Verrucomicrobiota bacterium
CGTCAAGCGACGCGACAGCGGTGACAGACCGGGGTGCCCTTGCGACCGCCTGGCAAGCCCGGTCGGATCCTGGTGCGCATCCAACGCGGTTGGAGTCGGCGGTGTCGGCAGTCACGGCGACCAACTCAAACGATGCCGCGGAATTCGTGGCCGCCATTCTGGCGAACCCCGCCCAGCCGCCACTCCCGTCAACCATTCCGGCCCTGTCGGACGCGCAGGTGGACCAGCTTGCCATCGCCTACCTCCAACTGGGCAAGCCGACGGAGAAGGCGGGCATCCTCTGGGCGCTGGGATACAGCCAGAACGACCGGGCGTTTGATACCCTGCAATACGCTCTGACCAGCGAGTATTCCGGGGCGGTGCTTTCCACCGCGGACAATGTTGCCCAACTGCAGGTCGTCCCGATGATCGGAGTGTTGGCGCGCACCAGTGACCGGGCCTGGCAGTTCCTGGTGAGCCTGACGCGCCCGGACGCCTGGGGTTGGATCCAAGTGTGGTCAGATGACTATCTAACCGAACAATACCAGAGTGAGGGGCGATCCCTCGCGCAGGTAAGGGACACCTTGCAGGGCCAAGTGATCACAGCCTTGGCTGCCAGTGGCCGGCCTGAGTTCATGGCCTGGGCCAACGCTCTCTATGAAGGGGGCGTCGATCCAGCCTCGTTCAACCAGCGGCATGCGAATGACGTCGCGCATGGCGTCTTTCGGGCCACGTACCTTGCCGAGCATGGCTTCGATCAGTTCGATGACATCGTGATGTACGGTACCCGGCAGGGCAGCCTGGAGTATCGCCGCTGGATTCAGAGCTCCGAGGGACAACGCTGGACGAAGTGGTGGGAAGATCAAGTCGCCCAGGCGATGAATCGTGAGTCCGCAAATCAGAATCGTGAGGCACCAGAGAGTGGCTTGGAGTGAAACGCGGTTAGATGACAAAGCCGTGGTCAGGCTGGCAGGCGGTTGCCCCAATATCCCTCACCCGCCTTTTGGATGGAACAGTAGCGGCTGCTTTCTGACACCCCACCGCTTGAGCCATCCGATTCGATTGCCCATCCTGCCTGCGTCGGCCGGCTTGGAAAGCCAACCCCACCATGACCCGCGCCGACTCCATGAGTGCTGGTGCTGCGCTCAGGTCAGCGGCCCGATTCGGCCCAGACGCAGCGCCGGTTCGCCCGCCGCGCGGGACGCCGCCAGGTCCACCGTGAATTCCGCCACCCAGTCGTTGTGCTCCTCGGGATCGACGAGCATTTGCTGCACGCGCCAGTGCAGTTTGTCCTCGTTTGGCGTCACGTAGGTGTGCCGGACATTGCGCGCGTTCGGGTCGAGGCAGAGCGCTTCGTGTCCGGCCAGATACGCGTCCAGCGCGGTCCGCAATCGCTCCGCCGTCCAAGGCTGGCCATCGGGATCATCGGGTGACGCGAGCTGGGCCAGCACTTGTTCGGCATCGTCATTCACCAGGCCACGCAAGACGTTGAAGATACGATTGCGAATCGCGGCGGTGAAGGCTTTCGCGTCGTGTGTGATGTCCGCGGCGGCGGCTTCAGCGCCGGGTGGACGAACTTCCTTCGATTCGGCCACTTGATAGCTCGGATCACGCATTTTCTCCCACTCATCAAGCAGGCTGGAATCGACCTGCCGCAGCATCGTCGTCAGATACAGTTCCATCTCGCGCACGGCCTCGTTCTTCGCGGCATCGGGCACGGATTGGGCGAGCGTCTTGTAAACGCTGTTCAAGTGGCGGAGCAACACGCCCTCCGCGCGCTGGAGTCCGTAGTCCTTGATGTAATCCCCGAACGACCGGAACTGCTCGAACATCTCGCGCGCGATGGATTTTGGTCGGATGTTTTCCTGACCCACCCACGGATGCCGGTTCGCGAACTCGTTGAAGGTCGAGTAGATGAATTCCCGCCGGGGCTTGGGATATTCGAGCTTCTCCAATTCCTCCATGCGCTGATCATACTCGATGCCCTCCTGCTTCATCTCCGCCATCTTCTGGTCCTTCACGCGGTCGAGTTGGCGGCGGAGGATGACGTCCGGATTCTCCAGGATCGATTCGACGAGCGTGAGCAGATCGAGCGCGTAGTCGGGTGCCTGCGGATCGAGCAGCGGGATCGTGTCGTGCAGGTAGAGCGACAGCGTCTGGTCCATCGAAAAATCGTCCTGCAATTCGACGTTGACGCGCAGGTAAGCCCCCTCGTCCGTGCGGGGAATAAACTCGATGATCTTCCGCTCCAGCAAGGCGCGGAACAACTGCCACGCGCGTTTCGTGTGCGCCTGTTTCTGCCTTGGCGTCTCGTGGGAATCGCGGATTAATTGCCGCAACGCGCGGCAGCCGTCGCCCGGGCGGCTAAGCACGTTGAGCAGCATCGCGTGCGTGACCTGAAATCGCGAAGTCAGCCGCTCCGGCGGCGCGGTGATGAGCCGTTCGAACGTCTGCTTGTCCCAGTTCACGAAATTCCTCTCCGGCGGCTGGCGCTTCACGACTTTCTTCCCGTCACGCGCCGCCTTCTCGGCGAGCTTGAGATTTTCGATGACATGCTCCGGCGCCTGCGCGACCACCCAGCCGCGATCATCAAAGCCCTTGCGCCCGGCCCGGCCGCCGATCTGATGAAAGTCCCGCGCGCCGAGGATGCCGGTCTTCTGCCCGTCGAACTTGCACAACCGCGAGAACAGCACCGTGCGGATCGGCACATTGATGCCGACGCCGAGCGTGTCCGTGCCGCAGATGATCTTGAGCAGGCCCTTTTGTGCGAGTTGCTCGACCAGCACGCGATACTTCGGCAACAACCCCGCGTGATGCAGACCGATGCCATGCCGCAACCATTTCTTGATGTCGGGCCCGTACGGACTGTTGAACTTCACATCTTCGAGCGCGGTGGCGATGGCCGCCTTTTCCTCGCGTGTGCAGACATTGATGCTCGTGAAGTCTTGCGCGCTCTGCGCCGCGTCGAGCTGTGTGAAGTGGACGACATACACCGGGCTCTTGCCCTCGGCCGCGAGGCTCTCGACCGTGCGCGCCAGCGGCAGCTCCGAGTAAGCATGCTCCAGCGGCACCGGCCGGTCCGTGGACGACACGGTGATCGTCGACCGGCCGTTGCGCCGCGTCAGTTCCTCTTCGAAGAACTTCGTGTCACCGAGCGTGGCCGACATCAGGAGAAAGCGCGTCTTGGACAGCGTCAGTAACGGCACCTGCCAGGCCCAGCCGCGATCCCGATCGGCGTAATAGTGGAACTCATCCATCACCACGTCCTGCACGTTGGCGTGTTCGCCTTCGCGCAGCGCCATGTTGGCGAGGATCTCCGCCGTGCAGCAGAGGATCGGCGCATCGCGATTCACCGAGGCGTCGCCCGTGCTCAGACCGACGTTCTCCGGTCCGAACTCGCGACAGAGCGCCATAAACTTCTCATTGACCAGCGCCTTGATCGGACACGTGTAGATCGAGCGCCGGCCCTGGGCGAGTGACTTGAAATGCAGCGCGGCGGCGACGAGCGATTTGCCCGAGCCGGTGGGCGTGTTGAGGATGACATTCCGCTCCTCGAACAGCTCGAGGATGGCGGACTCCTGGGCGGGATAAAGCTGGAGGCGACGGCCCTCGAGGTATTCGAGAAAGCGGCCCAGCAACGCGTCATTGCCGGGCCGGTCATCCTGCGCAATGAGATCGTA
>CAYXDZ010000415.1:0-3654 GCA_964463815.1 uncultured Verrucomicrobiota bacterium
CAGCGCGCCGTTGCGTTCAACGGCCTGATACACGCCTCCGCCGACGGTGCCGCCACCCACGATGCCTAGATTCACCTGCTGCATGAGCGCGGGAAGATGGCGGGGCCGGTTTTTGAAAACAATGCGAAAATCAGCCCACAACCGGCTTGCGGCGATGTTGCACGGCGATTCGCGCATACCCGAGGGCGACCATGGCCAGGCACGTCCACCCAAGCCAGTCGCCGAAGCGGGAATACAAGGTCGGCTTGCGCGGGGTGCCGGGGCGGAGCAGCGGCACTTTAAACACGGCGACGCCGCTGCCGTAGACGCTGCCAGCCGCGTCGGTGAACACCTGGCGGAGCCGGCCGAGTTCATCGATCCAGCACGTCAACCCGTTATTGGTGCTGCGCACGAGCGGGATCTTGTTTTCGACGGCGCGGAAGATGGCGTTGGCGGCGTGCTGCCACTGGGCCGCGCTTTTGCCGAACCAGCCATTGTTGGTGAGGTTCAACACGAAGTCGGTGTCCGGTTGAACCTGTGCGCGGACGAGGTCGGCGAAATTGTCCTCGAAACAGATGTTCACCGTCACGTTGGCCCCGATCGGTTCGACCCGGAAATTCACTGGCTCCAGCCCCGCGGCGAAGCCCATGCCGGCCGGAAACCACTTCGCCAGAAACGGCAGCCAGCGGGCTCCCGGGGTGTATTCGCCAAAGATGACCAGTCGCTGCTTGCGGTAGCGGCCCTGGAACCGGCCGTCGCCGCCGAAGTGAAACGCTGCGTTGTAGTAATTAACCCGCTCGCGAGGACCGAAGTCCGTGCGTTCCGCGTCATCGGCCCCCAGAATCAGCGGGATGCCCGCGTCGCGAATCAGTGCGAGCAGCTCCGCGAAGGACTCCTCGCTGATGACAGGCAGGGAGGCTTCCGGCCAGATGACGACGTCCGGCCGGAGGGCCAGCGCCTCGCGCGTCAAGGCGAGCAGTTGGTTGAACCGGTTCGTCGCCGCGGCGGGATCGAAGATCAACGTTTGCGGAATGCACGGTTGCACCAGGGCGAGCTGCATCGTGCGGTCGGTGTCCGCGGTTGCGGGCGGCTGGGTGGCGCGGCCCAGGCCCCAGCTCACCACCAGCAGGAGGGTGATCAATGCCGCCGCCACTTCATTCTTCCAGGCGAACCGTTGTCGGGGCCGCAGCAGCACGACGACCGCGCCCGCCGCAAGCGAGACGGACACCCACGCGACCATGAAGGAAACGCCATGCACCCCGGTGACGCTGGCGAGCTGGATCAACGGGATCAGCTTGAACTGGGAGGCCCCGAGGAAGTTCCACGGAAAGCCGCTGATAAACCAGCCGCGCAGGAATTCCAGCCCCACCCACGCCGCCGCCGCGAACAACAGCCACGCCTGCCGTCGATACCAACCAGCGTCGATTATCGTGCGCAGGGCATCCCACGTTTCGCCGCGCAGCTTGACCGGCGCGGCTCCAACCGCATGGGGCTCTGTGCGGAGCAACGACCGGATCAATGGTTCGCCCGTCTTCTGTGTGTTTCCGTGTGGGAGGCCGGGACAAAGATGCACGCACAGCCACAGCCACAGCGCGGGGAAGAGCGCGCAATACGCGCTGAGCGCCAGCCATCCGGCGACGTTCCCAAACGCGAAGGGAATATGGAGCAGCCAGTACAGCGCGATGAGATGGTGAACCAGACCCGCGAGCCAGCCGAGCCGGAGCGCAGTGCGCGGAGTCACCCCCATCCCGGTGAGCAGCAGCAGACCGGGCGCAAGCCAGGCCAGCAGTTGAATCTCAAACAACGGAAACGCGAACGCCCATAGCGCGCCGGCCAGCAGGGCCAACGCCGTGCGTGGCGAGGGAGGGCGAAGCCAGTTCATCAAGGGACGATGCGGGTGAGTTGCCGGAAACAGCCGGCCCGCACGGGGTTCAATTCCCGGCGCGGATGAGCAGCAACCAGTCACCCGCCGCTGGGGTCGGCAACTGGAGCGAGGCGTCGGTCACCACGCCGACGGCCGGTGAGCGGGTGCCGTCCCGGGGATTGAACCACGTGATCTGCGGACGCGGCGGCAGTTGGTTCAACTTCAGCTCGATCGCCCGGTCAGACGGCACGTAGCCCACGGCGAAGTCGCCCTCCACGCTTCGGGCCATGGCGATAAACCGGCCGGCGGATTCGCTGCCGGGCTGCTTCGCGAGCATCTCCGGAGCGGGTCGCAACCGCCAGTATTCGAGCTCGTTGAAGAACTTGCTCAAGTGGCGGACCTGCTCGGCGGCCGGCATGCGCAACGCCTCGCGCCAGGGCAGGGGCGTACCCGAGCCCGCGTGATCGGTCGGGTGCGTGGTGCCGTCATCCCAGCCCCAGACGCCGTGGCCGCCGTAGCTCACACCCGCGGTGGGCGCGTTCAACAGGCTCCAATACATCGCCTGCCGCACGTTCTCCGGCGGATGCGGTTTGCGGGATTGATAGGCGATGTGGTTCTCGTAGGGCGGTTCAAGATTGAGGAACGGCCGGGCGGGTTCGAGTTGCCAGTCGCGGGCGGGCGGCCCGTCGTAAATCCAGCGCAGGGTCGCGTCGTCATCGCCATGCCCGCTCTGGTAACCGATGATGTCCAGCCATGTTTCGTTCTGAAACTCCGGCAGATTCCAGTGCCGGCCGCCCGGATGCAGCATCGTCGGCGCGTGATGAATGTCGCCAAAGACCGCCCGCCCGATGCGCTTCCAGCGCTCCGCCTTCTCCCCGCGATAATCGCCGTCACCCGGCAGAATCCACACCACCGGTAAGGCCTGCCACCGGGCGACCATGAAGCGGGCGAGCTTCACAGCCTGATCCTCGGGCAGTGAGAAACCGGGGTTCACCTGTGGATCGGCCCCGCCGCCGATGGCCCACAGCAACACGGGCACGTTCAGCAAACCGGCCCGGGCCAGTCGCTCCGCCTGTTGGTCGAGCCGCGCGAAGAACTTCAGATTCGGCTCGATGCGGTCTGTGCCGGTGAACGCGCGTTGGCCATTCAAGTCGCCCTGGGGCGCCGCCCGCCACTGGGTGGCGACCCATTGCACCGCATTGAAGCCCTGCTCCGTGCGGGTGCGGATGTAAAACGCCCAATCCTCGGGCGTGGCCATGAGCGCGCCGTTCCAGGCCGTGTCGGCCACCCAGAAAAAGGGCGTGCGATCCTCGTGAACCAGGTGGCGGCCGTCCCGCGCGACCTTTACCGGGCCGTGCCGCGTGAAGCGGTTGTCGCCGCGCGGCGCGGTGCAAAGGAAGTCGCCGGTCTGGCCGTGCAGCCCGGTGTCGCCGGGGTTCGAGCAGGCGGTCTCGAAGCTCCACACCCCGGCCAGATTGGGCGCGAACCGCACCCGCCATTCGCGCCCGCCGTTCCAGAACGCCGGCACGGTGAAGCGCTCGCCATCCGGCGCGCTGAACGTCACGAGCAGTTCGATCTCCTGAAACGGCGCGGCGTAGTCGATGCTGGCGACGAAGTTCGCCTCGAACGGACTCCATTTGGAGACGAGGGCCGGCCGCAGGGACGTGGGTTGGGTTGTGGCGCACCCGCCCGCCAGCAGCAGGGCGGCGAGCGGAGTCAGGAAGCGGATGGTTTGCAGGTTCATGATTGGCTCCGAAGGTGGCCGCATCACACCTCATTTCCGCGGAGGTGTCAAACGGGGCCGGGGCAGA
>CAYXDZ010000416.1:0-1832 GCA_964463815.1 uncultured Verrucomicrobiota bacterium
GATTTCCCGGCTCGTTCGCGTATCCAGGTTTCCCGTTGGTTCGTCGCAAAGGAGGATGGAAGGTTTGTTGACGAGCGCCCGGGCGATGGCCACGCGTTGTTGCTGCCCGCCGGAAAGCTGTGACGGAAAGTGATCCATGCGCTCGGACAAGCCAACCAGTGCCAGCGCGTCCTCGGGGTCCATCGGCGCGACCGCGATGTCGGTGATCAGCGCGACATTCTCGCGCGCGGTCAGGCTGGGGATGAGATTGTAGAACTGGAAAACAAAGCCCACCGAGTCCCGGCGGAAACGCGTGAGGAAATCCTCGTCGGCGTCGGTCAGGTCCGTGTCGCGATACTTGAGCGTGCCGCCCGTGGGCACGTCGAGGCCGCCGAGGATGTTGAGGAGGGTCGATTTGCCGCTGCCGGAAGCGCCCAGCAACACCACCAACTCGCCCGCGAAGAGATCGAGATCGACGCCGTTCAACGCACGCACCTCGACCTCGCCGGTGCCATAGACCTTGGTCAGACCGCGGGCACGGTAGATGACCTCGCCGGACGCGGCGGACGGGGAACCAGTCACGGAGCTGGCGGCACTCGGGGCATTCACGGTTTCACCTGGCGCATTCACCGGCGCGACGATTCCTTGGATTGGCCGGTAACGCAAACGCGAACCGGTTCCACCGCATACCACTTCGGTGGCATCCACCCGGTTGCACGTGGAGGGCGGGCAAGGAATTTTCAATGCGAAATCAGCCCCAATACGGAACGAGGCGATTCTTCGGGGAGCGCCCGCAGCCCGGCTCCGCCCTCGTGGACTGAATTACAGGCGCGCCCTGTTTTCCAGCGCCTGCGGCGATGCCGGGAGAATGGAGCACGAAGTTTTCGGCGGGCCGCCGAAAACGGCCCGCCAGCGGCGGGCGCTCCCCGCCGCCGACCGCCGCGTTCCGGCCAGGGACTCGCGGAAATCACCCGCGCTAACGCAGCGCATCAGGCGGGCTTGGTAATATCAGGGACGAGTGACCGCCTGCCATCATTGCTCACGCAAACGCAGCGTGGCTCGCTCGTAGAGCCAGTAAAGATCCGGGTTCCCTCGTTGCCACTCACCAAAAAACGCCTCGCGCACCACGGGCTTGCGGGTGCGCTCGTCCAACCACTTCCTGGTCTCCACATGCCCATCGACGAAGGCCAGGACGCCTGCCCCGGCGTGACGGCTGGCGGGCAGGTCGGTAATCGCCCCGTCGTTGAGTCCGGTGTTCATGAAAGTCGGATCATTGATGCTGTCCTCGTGCTCGTCGATGAAAGTGAACATCTTGGCCGGCGGCGGATTCACGATGTCGGCCAACCGATTCGCGGCGGCAAAAAAATCATCACCTGTTCCAGAAACGAAAGTGCCGTCCATGCCCAAAAAGGAGTTCAAGGCATAACTGCGCACCCGGCCATGGCGCCCACCGCCCATGTCCACGTATGACCGGTCTGAGGGGCACTTGTAAATGGCCGCCGTGCGAGTGTAACCGCCAATGCTGCCAAAGGGATTGTTCAACAGCAGCCAGGTGTTGGTGTTGTCGCGGTTAGTGTTCATGTAGTCCATCCAGCCGGCGGTCCAACTTGGGTAGATGGCCTGCTTGCCGGCAAAATCAGTGGCATGGTTCTTGGGCAACCAACCATCATGATCATCCGCGTACATCAGCCACGAAAGTTGCAAATTTTTTAGATTGTTCACGCACTGTACTTGACGGCCCTTTTCCTTCGCCTTGCCCAACACCGGGAGCAGCAGCGCCGCCAGCACCGCAATGATCGCAATCACCACCAAAAGCTCGATCAACGTGAAGGCATTTCTGTTTTTCATACGGC
>CAYXDZ010000416.1:1842-3654 GCA_964463815.1 uncultured Verrucomicrobiota bacterium
TGGAATCCCCGCCGCCGGGTTGATGGTTTATTCGAGGTTGATGACAAAGGCGCGGGTCTGACCGTTGATGACGCCCGTGCCAGTGACTTTCATCTGGTTGTTGATGGCCACGGCGCTGGAGATGACCCAGCCTGCGCCGGCCGGAATCACGCTGTTCAGGTTCACGAGGTAGCCGAGCCGCGGCACGTAGATGAACCCGTTGGACGTGCTCGAATTACCGGAATAGCCGACGACCATGTTCAAGTCGTTGATGTCGCTGGCGACGCTGTACAACCCGCCGCTCAGAACCCCCAGGTTGGTGAAGTTCGCATGTTTGGTATGCGTGAATCCGGACCCACCATCGGGAGCCTTGATGAAGGCCCGGCCCCAGAAGGAGGAATCGTAGGATGTACCGGCAACATAACCAAACTCGTTCACGGCGGCTGCCGTGCTCGTGTCGCTGTTGAGCCCAGTGAGGGTACCGAGATCTCTTTGAAAGTTCAGCGCGCCAGTTCGATGAACAAGAAACGCGTGCTGTGGATTTCCGGTATCCGCTGACTGCGACAACCCCACAATCCACCCCGCGTTGTTGATTCGATTTGCTGAGCTGGAATATGAGGAAGCACTGCCAGCCAAGGATAGCAAATCCACGGCGGAATTGTTGCCTGGATTCCAGAGCACGGCGCGGCCATTGCCGGAGGAATTAAGGGAAGAGCCGACAATGTAGCCGCCATTATTGACGGAATTCGCGGAATGCTGCTGGGACGAGTACGTGCCGCCCAGTGTGCCCAGGATGGTGTAGGCACCGTATTCACGCTTGTAAGGGTACGTGCCACCATAAGTGCTGATCTTGGCCGCGCCCACGTTGGTCGCCTGGTCATTGACGCCGTAAGCCCAACTGCTCAGGTAGCCGCTGGGAGCGCCGAGGTTGTTGATCGTTCCGTTCGCCCAAATGAACGCCCGGTCATAACCATTGTAGCTGTCGTATTGGTGGCCGACGATGACTCCCTTGTCGTTGATTTCCGTTGGCGTCGGGGTGCCGCCAGGATTGAAGATCTGGCCCAGGTCCTGAATCGTGCCATCCAGCCCCGCGTAGGCCGAATGCCGCTTGTTGTTCAGATACATCGGCCACGGCGTGTCGGCTAGGCGGGCGGGCGTGGTGTGCTTGAAGGCGTACAATTTGCCATCGCCAGAAGTGATATAGATGTCGCCCTGATCAGAAATGACTGGGGATGAATTCTTGAGGGCGAGCGGAATCCCCGGTGAAAGATCCGGACTGATCCATCCAGCGGAGCCGTTCGGATTCACGGCGTAAACTTTGTTCTCTTCAGTGCCAAAGAAAATCATCCCATTCACATCTATGGCAGGTGTGGAATGAATCTTTTTTCCGCCAGTTGACAAGAGCTTCGTGCCGGAAACTTGGGAGCCTCCAGACCCCGGTGTGAACTTGTATAAGGCCGGATAAATAGGGATGCCGACCACGCCTATGGAAGCCATGTACACCTCATTGCCCAAACCAATTACAGGCGTTGTCGTAGCAGTTCCGTCCACGAGTCCCCACCACCTGATACGGTCAGCATGGCTGGCAACGGAGGCGTCGGGCTTGAGCGCAAAGATACGACCTTTCTGAACAGGATCCTCTGCTGTCCCAAAAAGAATGTCGCCGTTTCCTGCGATGGCTAGAGCGGTGTGGATTCTGAGACCAATTTGACTCCCTCCCGGAGGCGTGTGTTTGATCTCCCACTCCCACACCAATGCCCCAGTGGACTCGTTGATGGCCAGAATCTTGTCTTCCCCATTTGCTTTCGCGCCGACATACAAATGGCCATTGGC
>CAYXDZ010000417.1:0-3651 GCA_964463815.1 uncultured Verrucomicrobiota bacterium
GTGAATGGTTGATGATCCTCGAAGAGCAGGGCGGGCTGTATTTGGCGGACACAGTGGTAGCCGAAGCCCTGCAACTTGCCGGTGAAGCTGGATTTCCCAAGTGACGATTGGACTACGCCAGTCTGTATGGCATGTGCGAGGTGATCTGCTTCCCGCGGCGAAACCAGACTCGCCTCGGCCGCCCGTGCGCGTCACCCTCGGCGCGTGGCCAAGCCGATGCACATCCAGTTTCCCGGTCTCGATCCCATCCCGATCCTGTTCGAGGATCGCACGGTGCTGGCCATCGACAAACCGGCGGGCTGGATGTTGATCCCTTTCACCTGGCAGCGCACGAACCGCAATCTCCAGGCGGCCATCGAATCGAGCATCGCGGCCGGCCACTTCTGGGCGCGCTCGCGCAATGTGAAATACCTCCGGCACGTTCATCGGCTGGACGCGGAGACGACCGGCATTCTGCTCTTCGCCAAGAGTCAGGGTGCGCTCAACCAGTTGGGCGATCTCTTTGAGCAACGCCAGGTGGAGAAGGTGTATCTCGCGGTCGTGAGCGGTGAACCGCGGCAGTCCGAGTGGGTTTGCCGTCAACCCATCGGGCCGGTGCTGAAGCAGTTCGGCCGGATGCAGATTGATATGAAGGATGGCAAGCCGGCCGAGACGGCTTTCAAGGTGTTGGAAACTCGCGACGGCCGCTCGCTCATCGAATGCCGGCCGGTGACGGGGCGCACGCATCAGATCCGCGTTCATCTGCTGGAGGCCGGGCTGTCGATCATCGGTGACCCGATGTACGGCGCTGCCCGGAAAGCGTCTTTATTATCGCCGGGCGGGACTGCCGGAGGGCAGGGAGGTCGCCCTTCGGAACGGGGAAGCCAGGATGTTCGTTACCCGATGGGCTTGCGCGCGGTGAAGCTGGGCTTTCTGAATCCGTTCACTCGCAAGCAGGTGTTCGTCAAAGCCCCGCCCGGAGATTTTTTGAAGGCGTTTGGTTTCGAGGCTGTTCAAGCTTCCCCTTCCTCTTCCTCCTAATCGTAATCTCAATCGCAGCTACAGGCCGCTGCGGTGGTGTCCGGCTGGGTTCACCTAAAGTTTACCATCTGCGAGATTGACGCGGCTCGTGCCGGTCCTTACAAAACGTCGCGTAACGATGAACCATAGCCTCAACATTTGCGTAACGGGACAGAAGCCGGCCATGTGGCTGGGCGCTTCCGTCATCCGGCGCGCTCCTGGCGGTGGAGGAATCATCGAATAGACCAATCCGAAGAATTTCCAACCCACCGCTGTTACCGGCGGTGGGTTTTTTATTTACCCGGCGTCGGTTCAGCGAGGGGGGAAAGGCAAACATGATAACGACGAACGAACTGTTGAACACACTGGAAGAAGAACTCGCACGGCCCGTCGCCCGGACCTTCCGGGTCTGGGAACTGACCGCCGTGTACCGGTTGATCGGCCTGGAACCCGGCGCTGCCCGGGATGCCGCCGTGGCGGATCTCCGGATGTTCCCGACCGAATTCACCCAGGTGCAAGAGGTCGCGGCATGAACGCAACCACCGGCTCCCAGCGCCCGCCGCTGTCACTGATCATCGCGGCCTTTGCGGCCGTGTACCTGATCTGGGGCTCGACATATCTGGTGATTCGTTACGCGGTCGACAGCCTGCCGCCCTTTCTGATGGCGGGCAGCCGCTTCTTCGTCGCGGGCGTGATCCTCTTTGCCTGGGCGATGCGCGGGCAAACCGCCTGGCCGACCCGGCGCGAATGGCGTGATGCCACCATCGTCGGCACCTTGTTGCTGCTCGGTGGCAACGGCGGTGTGACGTGGGCCGAGCAAACCATTCCCTCCAGCATTGCCGCGTTGATGGTGGCAATGACGCCCTTGTGGATGGCGCTGCTGGGCTGGCGGAGTGGCGCGGGCCGGCCATCTCGACCGGTGTTGATCGGACTGGCGCTGGGCTTTGGCGGGGTCGCATTGCTCGTGCTAAACGGCAAAGGCTATGATGGTCAGGCGCTGGATCGGGTGGGATTGGCGGTGCTGTTGATCGCGACCATTGCGTGGGCGGGTGGTTCGCTGTTCAGCCGGAGCGCGACCAAACCCAGGTCCGCATTGCTCGCCATCGGCATGCAAATGATCACCGGCGGCGCGGTGATGACGCTGGTCGGGGTCGGTGTGGGGGAGACCCGGCAGTTCGATCCCGGCGCGATCACCGCCACTTCGCTGTGGGCCTGGTTGTATTTGATGACCTTTGGGGCGCTCGTTGGGTTCACCGCCTACGTGTGGTTGCTGCAAGTTTGTCCGCCGTCGAAGGTCTCAACGTATGCGTTTGTGAACCCCGTGATTGCCGTCGTGCTCGGCTGCACGTTGGGCAACGAGCCGTTCTCGCTGCGACTGGTTTTTGCGACCACCTTGATCGTCGTTGCCGTGCTGCTGATCATCCGCGGCGGACCACCGCGCCCGCGCACCGTCGAGCCGGCGACTTCGCTCGTGGCTGCGGAGAAACCCAGTTGATCGTCCATGTCCTTGACACCTCGCCAACGCACTTCGCTGAAGTGGCTGCTCGAAATGCGGCGCACGCTGGCGCTCTCGTTTCCCATCATGGCGGGAATGATCGGGCACATGCTGCTGGGCCTCACCGACACGGTGATGGTCGGCCGTGTGGGCGTGTCCGCGCTGGCCTCCGCCGCGCTCGTGAACACGGTCGCGCACGTGCCGGTGGTCTTCGTGTTTGGTTTGCTCGCCTCGGTGCAGATTCTCACTTCCCAGGCCTTCGGCGCGCGGCAACCGGTCGAGGCCGGCGAAACCTTTCGGCATGGCCTGCTCATGGCGGCCACCGCCGGATTGGCCACCGCCGTTGGCCTCGTGCTCATCGGCCCGCACCTCACGCTCCTGGGTCAGCCCGCCGACGTGGTGGCCGGCTGTCAGGTTTACCTGCGCTACATCGCGTGGTCGATGTTGCCCGCGTTGATCTCGCACGCGGCCAAACAGTTCTCGGAGTCGCTCAACCAGCCCTGGCTGCCGATGGTCATCGTGCTTGGCGGCGTGGTGCTGAACATTTTTCTCAACTGGGTTTTCATTTTTGGAAACCTGGGCGCACCCGCGATGGGGCTCGAAGGTGCCGGGCTGGCCACCTTGCTTGCGCGGCTCGCCTCGGCGACGGGCATGTTATTGTTTGTGCTGCGCTCGGTTCGCACCTGTGCCTGGCTGCCGGCGGTGTGGTTGCGAAACTGGTCACTGCGGCGGTTGCGTGAGCAGTTCAAACTCGGTTTCCCGGTCGGCCTGCAAACCTTGATGGAAGTCGGCGGCTTTTCGCTCGGCGCGTTGATGATGGGCTGGATCAGCGCCGAGGCGATGGCCGCGCACCAGGTCGCCATCACCTGCGCGGCGACGACTTTCATGTTCGCGCTCGGCGTCGGCATGGGCGTCAGCATACGGGTCGGCCACGCATGGGGTGCCGGGTTGCCCTCGCGGCTCAAACGCATCGCGTACGGCGGCACGTTCATGGGGGCGGGCGCGATGGGTTTGTTCGCCCTCGTTTTCATGCTCGGCGGTGAAGTCATCGCCGGCTGGTTCGTCGTCGATGCGGAAGTCATCCGCCTCGCGGCGGCGTTGTTGTTCGTGGCCGGCATTTTCCAGGTCGTCGATGGCACGCAGGTCGTGATGATCTC
>CAYXDZ010000418.1:0-3638 GCA_964463815.1 uncultured Verrucomicrobiota bacterium
CGGCCAGTTTGTCCGGCTGGGAGCTGAGATTGAGTTGCGCGTAAATCTTCTCCGCACTGGACGGCAGGAACGGCCAGAGCAACACCGCCAGCACGCGACAGCCCTCGGCGAGATTGTAAAGCACCTCGTCCAGGCGCGCGGCTTGCGCGGGATCTTTTGCCAGCCGGAACGGCTCGGTCTTTTGGATGTAAACATTCAGTTCCGTCACCAGTTCCCAAATAGTCTTGAGTCCATCCTGCAAGGAATTGTCCCGCAAGTGTCCGGTCAGTCTGCTGGTGATCTCCGTCGTCAGCGCGGCCTGCTCGTCGTGGCGCGCGGGTACTTTGCCGCCGCGATACTTCTGAAGCATCGACAAGGAGCGGTTCAACAGGTTGCCCAGACCGTTGGCCAGCTCCGCGTTGTAACGCGCCTGGAAACCGGCATCCGTCCAGTTGCCGTCCGGGCCGATGGCCAGTTCGCGCACCACGTAATACCGGAAGGCATCCACGCCCCACTCGTCGATCACCTCGACCGGGTCCACGATATTGCCCGTGCTTTTGCTGATCTTCGCGCCTTCCTTCTGCCACCAGCCGTGGGCGAGAATCTGTTTCGGCAGCGGCAGCCCAATCGCCTTCAGCATGATGGGCCAGTACACGGCGTGGAACTTGAGAATGTCCTTGCCGATCACATGCGCGTCCGCCGGCCACAATTCGGAGATGGGAGATGGCACACCGGAGATCGGGAGGTCCGGCAGCGCGGCGAGCACCACGGGATCGCCCTTCGCTGCCGGCACGGTGACGTAGTTCACCAGCGCGTCGAACCACACGTAGGTCACGTAATCCTCATCGAAGGGCAGGGGAATGCCCCAGCTCAAACGCGCCTTCGGGCGGCTGATGCACAGATCCTCCAGTTGGCTGCTCTTCAGAAAACCGAGCACTTCGTTGCGCCGGTAGTCGGGCGCGATGAACTCCGGATGCGCGTTGATGTGATCGATCAACCATTGCTGATGCTCGCCGAGCTTGAAGTAGTAATTGTCCTCTTCGAGTTGCACCACCTCGCCCCAACTGGGGTCGAACGTCCCGTCCTCGCGTCGGTCCTTCTCGGTGAGAAAGGTTTCCTCCTTGGTCGAGTACCAACCGGAATAGGTCTGGCGGTAAAACTGCCCTTCCTGGTGCAGCTTGCTGAGAATCGCCTGCACCACGGCCTTGTGACGCGGTTCGGTGGTTCGGATGAAATCATCGTGCGAGCAGTGCAGCTTCTCCGCGAAGGGCAGCCAGATTCGCGCGAACTCATCGCAGTACGCCTGCGGGTCCTTGCCTTGCGCGGCGGCGGCCTGCTGCACCTTCTGGCCGTGCTCGTCGTTGCCGGTCAGAAAAAACGCCGGTTCACCGAGGCTGCGACGACTGCGCGCGATGACGTCCGTGATGATTTTTTCGTAGGCGTGCCCGAGATGCGGGTGGCCGTTCACGTAATCAATGGCGGTCGTAATGTAGAACTGCTTGCTCATCCGCGCGGACTGTGGGGGAAGCCAAACAGGTTGGCAAATGGATGTTGAGCGGGCGGCTCGCAGGCCGAGGGCTTGAACCCCAACGGGTTGAAAGCAAGGAAAGCCGGAAAGAAAAATGGTCGGAGCGACAGGATTTGAACCTGCGACCTCTTGGTCCCAAACCAAGCGCTCTACCAAGCTAAGCTACGCTCCGACACGTTTGGCGGGGCGCATCATTCCCATTTTCACCGGTCGCGCAATGACTAATTCCCGACGTGTCTGAATCGCCGTGAGGCTGGTGAGTCCGCACCGCGCATTTCATCGCTCGTCATTGCTGTTTCCAGCCCGTAATCTCCACCGGTGGCTTGGGTCCGGGAAAATTTTGAGCGCGTGCGACAATTCGTCGGAGCTTTGCTCCGTCGGCACTGGCGGCGGGCGCTGGCGATCCGCGAAAAGTTCCGGCCCACCGAGGAGGCCTTCAATCTCGCGCTCGCGGCGATCATCGGCGTCGTCGGCGGGCTGATCAACGTGGCGTATTATGCGCTCCAGGAATTCTCCAAACTGGCGGTGCTTCACCAACCCGGTGATCTGGGCGAGATCGCCGAAGGGCTCGGTCCCTGGGCGCGGGTGCTGATTCCGACCGTGGGCGGCGTGGTGGCCGGGCTCATCCTGCATCTGGGTTTGCGGGTGATCGGCCGGCCGGCCGCCAGCAACCTGATCGAGGTGGTCGTCGCCGGCAACGGCCGGCTGCCCATGCGGAGCGCCTTGATCAAAAGCTTGTCATCGTTGGTCAGCATCACCACGGGGGCCTCCATCGGCCGCGAAGGGCTGGTCACGCAACTCACCGCCACCATCGCCTCGAAGTGGGGCCAGGGTCAGAAGTGGCAACCCTACCGGCTGCGCCTGTTGATCGCCTGTGGCGCGGGCGCCGGGATTTCGGCGGCCTACAACGCCCCGCTCGCGGGGGCGGTCTTCGCCGCGCAAATCGTGCTCGGCAATTTCTCGATGGCCTTGTTTGCGCCCATCGTGCTCGCGTCCGTGGTGGCGACGGTGGTGGGGCGCAGTTATCTGGGGGTGGTCACCTGGTACGACGTGCCCACGTTCGACTTCACCCAGCTCGGGCAGTTGCCGTGGTTCCTGTTGCTGGGCATTGCCTGCGGGGCGTTGGGCGCGGCGTTTCTCAAGCTGCTGCGTCAGGCCGAGCGGCTGTTCACGCGCCTGCCCGTGCCGTTGCCCGCCCGGCTGGGGCTTGCGGGTTTGATCGTCGGGCTGCTGGCGTTGTGGGTGCCGCAGGTCTGGGGCAACGGGTATGTGGCCACCACGGAATTGTTGCGCGGGGATCACGCCCTGCAACTCGTGCTCGGCCTGGCGCTCGCCAAACTCATCGCCACGACCGTCAGCATCGGGTCCGGCACCGTGGGCGGGGCGATGACGCCCACGCTGCTGCTCGGGGCTGCGGGCGGCAGTGCGCTCGGCGGACTCATCCACGCCGCCGGCTGGGGCACGGAATTGCCGACGGGCGCCTTTGCGCTGGTGGGCATGGGGGCCATGCTCGCGGCCACCACGCATTCGGTGCTGCTCGCCATGCTCATGGTCTTCGAGCTGTCGTTGAACTATTCCCTGATGCCGCCGCTCATGCTGGCCTGCGCCGTCGCGGCGATCCTCTCCCGGCAGCTTCATCCCGACTCGATCTACACCGCCGCCGTGCAGGACAAGTCCCTGTTGCTGGAGCGCGACAGCGAAGCGGTGGGCGCGGCCACGCGGACCACGGTGGCCGACCTGATGCTGGAGCCGGTGCCACCCGTCGCGGAGGCCACACGCTTTTCGGACCTCGCCGACCGGTTCATCGCCTCGGCGAACAACTTCCTGCCCGTGACGGACGGGAGCAACCGCCTGCTCGGCATGGTGGCGTTGCAGGACTTGAAGGAGCACCTCCAGATGGGGTCGGCCTTGAACGCGGTGATTGCGGCGGATGTCATGCGGCCGGTCGGGATTTTTCTCACGCCGCAGCAGACGATCATTTCCGTGCTGCCCAAACTGCTGGCCGCCGAGCTGCGGAACATCCCGGTGGTGAACAACGCGACCGAACGCAAGCTGATCGGCCGGCTGGTGCGGGCGGACGCGCTGGGCCTGCTGTCCGAAGCCATCGCTAGCGGCGGGAAAACGCGCCAGA
>CAYXDZ010000419.1:0-1508 GCA_964463815.1 uncultured Verrucomicrobiota bacterium
ATGTTTCCGGAGGCCGATTGCTAACGGAAGCGTGAAGACGGCTGCCCCCGCCGGATGCGACGTTGACGGCTGCCGGGCTTCCCGCCAGTATCCCGACAGGAATTTGCAGGCTTGACGCTTCGCGGACAGGATTCGAGGGGATGGCCCACCCCTGATTGTTTGCCCGGTCGGATAGCACGGTCAGTTACTATGAAATCCAAACTGCTTACGGTGGATGACGCCCCGGAAATCCGGGAGATCGTCAGTGAAATTCTCGAAATCCAAGGGTTTGAAGTCACTGAGGCCGGTTCCGCGGCGGAACTCAAGACCCGCCTCGAAGGCGAGCAGCAGGATGTCGTGCTCCTGGACCTGAAGCTTCCGGATGGTGACGGTCTGGACCTCCTGCCCCTCATCAAGCAGAAGTGGCCGGACACCGAAGTCATCGTCCTCACCGGCAACGCGAGCATCGACGCGGCCGTCGCCGCGACCAAGCACGGTGCGTATCAGTTCATCCAGAAACCGTTTGATCCGAAGACGCTCGTAATCCAGGTCGAAAAGGCGCTGGAGCACAAGTCGCTCGCCACCGAGGCCGCCTCGCTGCGGACCGCCCTCTCGAGCATGAGCGGTGGTTCGGCCCCCATTTTCCAGAGTGCGGGGATGAAAGCGGTCGTGCGCACCATCGAGCGGATTGCGCCGGCCGACGTGTCCGTCCTGATCACCGGCGAGAGCGGGACCGGCAAGGAAGTTATCACCGATTTGATCCACGGCCTGAGCCCGCGCGCCAAGGGTCCGTGCATCAAGATCAATTGTGCCGCGTTGCCGCGCGAGCTCATCGAGAGCGAACTGTTCGGTCACGTGAAAGGCTCCTTCACCGGCGCGCACGCGGACAAGGCGGGGTTGTTCGAGCAATCGGAAGGCGGCACCCTGATGCTGGATGAGCTGTCCGAAATGCCCATCGACACGCAGAGCAAGTTGCTGCGCGTGCTCCAGGAACGCGAGGCCCGGCGTATTGGCGGCAAAAACAATTACAAGATTGACTGCCGGGTCATCGCCGCGACCAATCGCAAGCCCGAGGAAGCCATCAAGGACGGCAAGCTGCGGGAGGATTTGTTCTACCGTATCAGCGCCATCACCGTGCATCTGCCGCCGTTGCGCGAGCGCCGGGACGACATTCTGCCGCTGGCCCGGGCGTTTCTGCACCGGTTCGCGAGCCAGGCCGGCCGCACGATCAACGGCTTCGATCCCAAGGCGGAGGATTTGCTCCAGAAATTTGACTGGCCGGGTAACGTCCGCCAGCTCCAGAACGAGATTCAACGTGCCACGCTGATGTGCGAAGGCTCCAAGGTGGAGGCGGCGGATCTCTCCATCACGGCCGCGGTTAGTTGCCCCGATGACGAGAGCCTCACGCTCATGGAGGCGATGGAGCGCAACACCATCGTGCAGATGCTCAAGGAAACCGGCGGGAACAAGCTGGAAACCGCCAAACGCCTCGGCATCGGCCGCCAGACGCTCTACAACAAGATCAAGGC
>CAYXDZ010000419.1:1608-3630 GCA_964463815.1 uncultured Verrucomicrobiota bacterium
CCAAGGAAAGGATTGATCTCCTCCGCTGAGCGGGTAAGGGCGGGGTTCACGCCTCCATCCACTTGGTGGTCGTCCATGACGGCGTAGGCCAATCCCTGTCGCAGCACGCGAATCTGCAATGCCAGGGGCATCCACAAGCGTGGGTGGCAAAGGGAAGGGCAATTCTTCTTCAGCCAGGTTTTCGTTCTGAGTGAGGCGGTCTGGCTTTCCATCCGGCCGCTGCGGGAGGTGCTCAAGGCGCGATTCCTTCCTGCCGTTTCGGTCTTTGCTGACGGTGAGGCGAAAGGAATGGTTCTGTGGCCAGACAGTCTTGCGGCGGCTGTGCATTAATGGCCACGGTGGCAGAAACACTCATTCTGGGGAGCGGCCTGGCGGGAGGTTGAGCGGGAGGGGTTAAGAATTTTGCATCAATTTCACCCGGACGGGCGGCGGCCAGGTGGGAGGTTCGCGTAGCGTTTGGCGACGGCCGGCAAAGGAGCGCGGGGCATGCTGAATTTGGTTCATGTGCAGGACGCATTCTATTCATGGAGGTTTTGCGCAGATGGAACCGTGGTTGCGTGCGGGCGGTTGCTGGTTCGGTTTTCCGATCAAACAGCACCAACTCACCCATCAACCAACCATGAAAAGACGAAAACTTGTTACCTCCACTTCCCGCACCGCTCTCAGGCGGGCAACTCTGAGCGCCTGCATGGGCGGCGCGCTCCTTTCCGGAGGCCTGCCGTCCCCGGCGGTCGCGCAGGATGCCAGCCTGGAAAAACTGGCCCAGGAAAACACGGATCTCAAAGCCCGGCTCGAAGCCCTCGAAATGGCGGCTAAAAAGGAAGGCATTCTACCCAGTGGCGACAGCGTGCCCCAGCGCGTCTCCGCCATGTCAGCGATCAGCCTGAGCGGTTTTGTGCAGGCTTCCTACTTTTATAACACCCAGGATCCGGACGACGGCTATTCCGATGGTTATCTCTGGAACACCAAGCACAACAATTTCTCCATCAACAAGGTCAAGCTGACGCTGGCCAGCCCGGCGGTGGAGCGCAGTGGTGACGCTTGGGACGCGGCCTTCCGGGTATCCATGATCTGGGGTGAGGACGCGCCCGTGCTCAACACCGGCGGCGAAAACCAGGGGCTGGAAGCGCTGCGCGAGGCGTATGTCGAACTTAATGTCCCGCTGGGCGAGGGCGTCAACGTACGGGCCGGCCAGTTGATTTCCCTGCTGAACTATGAATCCGGCGACGGGGGGGCCGCCAACCCGAATTTCTCCCAGGGGTACCAGTGGTTCTTCACCGGCAACGGCCCGTCCGCAGGCGTGCAGGCGAGCTATGTGGTGAATGACTGGCTCGATCTGACCGCGCGCGTGCAGAATGGTCTCTACGCCGGTGCCATCGACAACAACAGCGCCAAAACCTTCATGGGCCGGATTGGCCTCAAGCCGACCAAGGATCTCTGGGTCGCGCTGCTCGGATTCGGCGGCGAGGAATCCGCCACCCTTGATCTGCTGGGAGGCTCCGTGCTGGCCGGCTACCAGGTCACCGAGAAGCTCGGCACGGGTTTCGAGTTTGATTACTTCGATTTCGATTTTGGCGCGACGTCCGCGAAACTCTGGTCGGTCGGCGGCTGGGCCTGGTACGATTTCACGCCCAAGACCGGCATCGCCTTTCGGGCGGAGTATCTCGACGACCCGGATGGCGGCGGCCTGTTGGGCATCGGTCTGCCGAACCGCCCCGGCAGTGCGATCACGTCGTTGGATGCGGATGGCGATCTGGCGAGCCTGACGCTCACCTTCAACTGGAAGCCCACACCCAACATCAAAATCCAGCCGGAAATCCGTTATGACAAGACCTCGTACGAAGGCGGCTTCGATGGCGAAGACGACCGGTTCACGATCGGGGCCGGCATTTCTTATCTATTTTGATATCCGCTGTTCCACCCGCAGAGAAAACCAACCATTCAATCACTCAACTCAGTCTTAAAAGCGTAACCATGAAATCACTGAAGCAAATAATCCCGGCCGTTGCCCTCGGGGTCTCG
>CAYXDZ010000420.1:0-3624 GCA_964463815.1 uncultured Verrucomicrobiota bacterium
GCACCCGCAGCCTTCGCCGCAACTGCCGCCTTCGTTGAAATCCTCCTCGCCGGGCACACGGCCCAGCTCGAAGGTTTTGCTGACATACTTCGCCACCAGATCGCGCATCTTGAAGGCTTCATCCTGGGCGTCCATGAAGCCGCGGGCGACCGGGTTGTTCAGAAAGGCCGCGCGCTTCTTCTCAAAGCCTTCAACTTCCTCGGGCGTGAGCTGCACGCCCTGGTGTTGTTTGTGATGCAGGTATTCGCCCTGTTCCGTGAGTTCCTGATACTGGGCGCGGGCCGCGTCATTGATCAGGAACTGGTCGATGCGCTCACGCATCTGGCCGAACTCGGGTTGCTGGAGGATCGTCTCGCAAAGCTCGCGGGTCTTGTCGAGCACGGTGGATTCAAGGGTCGTGGTCATAATTCAATTGGCTTAAAAGCGGGCGGACTTTCGTTCAGTCGAGGGATTTCGCAAGGCCAATCACGCCCTGGCCGATCCGCGGACCGGCGTTGCCCACGGGCTGGCTGCCGTCGTCGGGATTCGCATGCACGATCACGCCCCGGCCCAGCACGGGATTCCGCAGACCGGCGATCGAGATGTTCGCCACGGTGATTTCCATCCGGGCCTTGCCGCTGGCGTCCGCCTGCAGGTTGCCGAAGTCCCCGGCATGGCGCGTCGCGGTGTTCGGCAGCGCGTGGCTGTGGCCCTCGGGATTGTAATGGCCGCCCGTGGCCAGCCCGTCGCTGGAGGAGGCATCGCCGAATTCATGGATGTGAAAACCATGCTGCTGGTTGGGTTTCAGGCCGCTGATCTCGGCGACGACTTTGACGGTGTCGCCGATCTTCTGAAACCGCACGATGCCGGAGCACTGGTTGCCGGCGGTTGGGTAAATCACCGCCACCGCGTGGTTCATGGCCGCCCAGCCGCCCGCGTGGGCCTTGGCGTCCGCATGGGCATGGTGTTCGGAAGAGGATTTCTGGACGGAAACGCAACCGGTGGCCAGCAACGCGGCGACCGGCAGCACGAGGGAGAGAATGGCTTTGGCTTTCATAACAGGCCGGAAGAGTGCCAGCTAACCGACCCGAGCGCAAGGCCGCGAGACGGGTCAATAATTCAAGTGCCTCGGGAATCATCCCTGACCGCGCCCGCCCCGTTTTCCCAGTTGCTTCACGCGTCCGGTCCATAGTACGCCAAGCGGATGTCGTTTCGTCCCCCCCAACGCCCGTCCGACCGCCGACCGTTCCGCCCGAACCGGCCCTTTCGACCGGCCCTGCCTTCGCGCGCGGAAAAGCTGCGCTCCGCACCGGCCCCGGCGGGCAGCGAGACCTGGCGGAAGCCGTGGGTGCAGATGAAGTACTTCAGCTACCACCCGACGGTGTACCCAGCCATGATCCGGGCCGCCTCGGCCGATGCGCAACCGGGGCAACTGGTCACGGTTTATGACAAGGAAGGCCAGCCGTTCGGCCACGGTTTTTACAACCCGCCCGCCCGCGTGCCGTTGCGGATGATTCATCACGGACCCGATGCCATCACCGAGGATTACCTGGAGGAACTGATCGGGCGCGCGATCGATCTCCGGCTCAACGTGCTCAAACTGCCGGCGATGACCGACGCCTTCCGCGTGATCCATTCCGACGGCGACAGCCTGAGCGGCCTCGTCGTGGACAAGTTCGGCGACACGTTGAGCATCGAGGTTCACAGCCTGGGCATCTACCAACGCCTGCCCCGCTGGCTGCCCGTGCTCCGTGAGCGGCTCGGCGTCAAGCGCATCGTGGTCGAGGTTGATCCGCAGATCGCTTTCATCGAGAAGATTCAAGTGAACGCGTCGCTGTCCGAAGCGGTGCGGACGGTGCGCATTCGCGAACACGGCGTGCGCTACGAGGTGAACTTCGCTGAAGGCCACAAGACGGGTTTCTTCTGCGATCAACGCGAGAACCGGCTCCGCTTCAGCCAGCTCGTCGCGGGTGCGCGCGTGCTGGACTTGTGCTGTTACACCGGCGGGTTTGCCGTCACCGCGGCCACGCTGGGCGGCGCGGCGGACGTGACCGGGGTGGACCTCGACGAAAAGGCCATCGAACAGGCGAAGCGCAACGCCAACATGAACCAGGCGAAGGTGAAGTGGGTCCACGCCGACGCGTTTGCCTACGCGCGCCAGATGCAGCAAAACGCCGAGCAATGGGACGCGGTGATTCTCGACCCGCCGAAGTTTGTGCTGGATCGCGAGGAATACGACGACGGCCGCCACAAGTACGAGGATTTGAACCAACTGGCGATCTCGCTGGTGAAACCCGGCGGCCTGTTCGCAACGTGCTCCTGTTCGGGCCTGGTGAACCTCGACGACTTCGAGCGCATGGTCATCAAGGGCGCGCACCGGCAGCACCGCAAGCTGCAGTTCCTCGACCAGACCGGGCCGGGTGCGGATCATCCGGTGATGTCGAACTGCCCCGAGAGCCGGTATCTGAAAGTGATCTGGGCGCGGGTGTGGTGACGGCCCATTAACCATTAGTTGTCAATAGGCAGAATCTCTTTACGAAACCGGACCCCGCTGGCGAGCGGGCAATTCTCTGGTCAGGGCCTTATTAGACGAAAGTATTTCGCGGGCGAATTGGCTGGAACGCCGGTAGGATTCGCCGCACCACTCGGGGAATTGGTCCAGTTGGCCGGCAAGAGCGATTCGGTTTCTTGAAGCACAAATCCCGGCAAATTTGGGGTCCACGAGATCGTAGCGCTGCCGGGAGCTGCGGGAAGAACTGTAAGCGCTGGCGGGGACACCCCAGGCAAGACGAACATATATGCTGCTCCGGAATTCTCCGCCATCGTATCGTCTGCGTACGCACCAATGAGCACGTGCTCACTCCCGATTGTCGTCACTGAGAAGCCGAATCTGTCCTGAACCGCTGGGGTGGGGTTTGTGACAGTAGTAAGCAACGTGCCGTTGGTACTGAAGAGGTGCGCTTTTCCGGCATGTGTCGGACTCGCGTCGAAGCCCTTTGCGCCTATCAGAACGCGGTCTTTCCCGACTGCTGTAACTGCATTGCCGAAGTGGTCGTCACCCGCCGGCGCGGGATTGGTGAAGGTGATCAGCAACCTGCCGTTGGTATTGAACAGATACGCCGCCCCGGCATCCACCGCGTCTGTGTTGTCATATGGTGCGCCAATAATTACGCAATCGCTACCCACCGCCGCCATTGAATAGCCGAACGAGTCGCCGCCCGCGGGTGTGGGAATGGTATACGTGGTCAACAACGTGCCATTGGTGTTGAACAGATATCCCGCCCCCGCATTCACCGCGCCTGTGTCATCCAACCAAGCGCCGACTATTACTCGGTCGCTCCCAACTGCTGCAATTGAGTTACCAAACCAGTCTCCGAGCGCCGGGGTAGGATTGGCGAAAACAGTCAGCAAGGTCCCGTTGGTGTTGAAAAGATACGCGGCTCCTGCATCTGGAGAGCCCAAATCGTCAAACATCGCGCCGATTATCACATGGTCACTTCCCACCGCCGCCACCGATAAGGCAAACTGGTCGTATTCCGATGGCACAGGATTGGTAATGGTAGTCAGCAACCCACCGCTAGTGTTGAACAGATATGCGACCCCGGCATTCAGGGCACCTGTGTCGTTTCCGGGCGCACCCACTAG
>CAYXDZ010000421.1:0-3607 GCA_964463815.1 uncultured Verrucomicrobiota bacterium
CTCAACCCGCCGACGCCATGAACGCGCTCATTGAAACCCTCAACCGCTGGGGCGAGGCCACGATCCCGCTCGCCGGGCAGATGCTCTGGCAGACGAGCCTGTTGATCATCGTGCTGCTCGCGCTCGATCTGCTGTTGCGCCACCGCATTCGGGCCGGCTTCCGTTACGCGCTGTGGATGCTGCTCCTGGTGAAGCTCGTCCTGCCGCCTTCGCTCGCGCTGCCGACTGGCGCGGGTTACTGGATCGAACGCCCGGCGAAGGCGGCAGCGCCGGTCGAGCCGCCGGTCGCCGAAGTTGACGCGCTGCCACCGCCGGCCACTGAATTCAACCAAATCGCCGATCCGGGCATCATGGTCGATTCGGACTTCTTCGACCACTTGCTCGCCGAAGCCATGGCCGACGCGCCACCGGTGGCAACCAAGATTGCCCTTCCTGTCGAGCGCGAGCCCGCAATCCAGTTGACCCGGCACGGCCAACTGCTGGCCGTGTGGCTTGCCGGCACGTTGCTGCTGCTCGGCTGGATGCTCTGGCGCTGGCGTTGGGTGAACCGTCTCGTGCGCGCCAGCGAACCGGCCCCCGCCGGCCTGCAAGCGCTGCTGGCCAACGTGTATCGGGAGAACGTGTTGCCGGCATCTTGCCGGCATTTCCCGGAAACCGACCGGACAGCAGAAGACCACGCGACGGACCACGAACGGAAGGGCGACATTCCTGTCGCCCAGTCCCGGGTCGAGGCGACAGGAGTGTCGCCTTTCCGGTTCTTCGCGACGCCACCTACCATCCCAGTTCGCCTCACGGACGCCGCGATGTCGCCGGCCGTGTGCGGGTTGTTCCGGCCGGTCATCTTGCTGCCGCGCAAGTTGGTCGGGAAACTTTCGCGCGAACAGCTCGCCACCGTGCTGTTGCACGAGTTGATTCACCTGCGCCGCCGCGACCTGTGGGTGAACTGCGCGCAGACCCTCCTGCAAATCGCCGCGTGGTGGCATCCGTTGCTGTGGCTGGCCAACGCCCGCATCCGCCGCGTGCGCGAGGAGGCTGTGGATGAAACCGTGGTCTGCGCCTTACGCGACGACGCGGACGCGTATCCCGCCACGCTGCTCGAAGTCGCCAAGCTCACCTTCACGCGCCCGCTGATGACGCTCGGGCTGGTCGGCATTCTGGAATCGAAGCACGCGCTCAAGCAACGCATCCGCCGCTTGCTCGAACTGCCGCCGCTGGAAAGCACCCGGATCAAGTGGTGGCAATGGTTGGCCGTCGCGGCGATCGCGCTCACTGCCTTGCCGATGGCTCAAGGGCAAAGGCGCACTCCCGTTCAAGCAATGAGCGATGACCCGACGTCGCCGACTTTATCCTCACGCGCGGGGATCAACTACAACCCGAAGACCGATCTCGCACCGTGGGAGAATCCCCAAGCAGAGCCCGTGGTAATCGGCTATGAGTACTTGCAGGACGGGACCCGGACTCACACACCGGAGCCCCCGAACTTGGCGGGCGCAAGGCTCTATGCCCAGGCGGAACCTGCCAGCAACGCGCCGACAGCCGATGTGGCGACGCCAGTTCAGCGAACGAATGATTCCACCGCGCACGGAGAACCCGATGATGGGTACAACCCAGCCAATCCGTTGTTCCTAGAAGTCCAGACCTGGGTTCAGTACAACGCACAACGCCTGGCTGTGACGCTTCAAAACGCCAGGCTGAATGAACGGATCGCCGAGATTCGCGCAATCGATGATCCCGAACAGCTCCGGGTGGCGATCTTGAAAGCGTTTCCCGATGAAGCGCACGCGACGGGGTTGACGAAGTTACAGCAAGACGAGGTTGACCTCAGAAAACGTCTGGCGGACCACCAGGCCAGTGACAACCTGGATCAGGAAGCCATGAGAGCCGCCCAGGAGAGCCTCGCTTCTCTTCAAGCTGCCTCGCGCAAGGCCATTTCTGAAATCATCAAGGGCGCCACTATTCGAGCTCAGGCGAACAGCAACAGGCTTGTAGGGTTGACGCACGAACTCGAAGCGAAACAGAGGAAGTTAATCGGGTCGGCAACTGATGTGTCTTCACTTTCAATCCTGCTCGCGGCGGCACAGGCGGCACTTGACCGGGTTCAGACCATGCGGTCGGCCGCACTCGAGCGGATGATGGTGGGTGATCCCTGGCTGCGGGACAAGGCCGTGCTGGAGCATCCCTTTGTGCAGCGCCATCTGGAGGCACTGAACTTCACTCCACCAGCAGAGTATCTGGCCTTGGATGAGCTTCATCGAGTCGCGCGCAATCTGCGGGACTCGATCTCCATGAAACTCGCGACAGAAAAAATTAACGAAGCGCTTGGTCGTGATCAGGCTCGGGTCGATCAGGCCGAGGTCAGGGCGGAGTTTCAAAGGCAGCTCGACTCCGCCGAGCGGGGCATGGAACTCGCCCGCGAGGAATATCGGGCACTTCAGGAAAAGCTCGGCCCTGATCCGCTGACCCGACCCGAACAAACGCTCAGCAAGGAGGAATTCCTGCGCCTGATGCCGGTGATTCAGGCGAGCATTCGCTTGAACCAAAGTTCAAACAGCGTCCAATTCGCGCGCGATCGCCTGGCGGAAGTTGAGGCACGAGCTAAAGACCAGGGCTCGCTTCCGCCACAGCCTGACGCAGCAAAGCAAACCTCCGGAAGGTTGGTGGAGCAGGCTCCCGAGTGGCGGCAGAGCTGGGGAATGCGCCAGCCTTCGCCACCGTTCGAGCTGCCTCACACCAATCTCACCGAGTACGGCGCGCAGATGGTCACGTCAGAGGCGCTCTTTCCCGATCCGCGTGTCAGTGGGTACCGCGCCATTGGTCTTGAACCCCGCTTTGTGCTGGTGCCGGTGGAGGGATTGAGCAGGGCGCTGGGCGGGCAATTGCCGCTCGCCCGGCCCTTGATCATTGCCTCCAACGATCTGGCCGCGCTGACGAACTCGCTGATCGAGGCTGGGGCCGTCGATCACTCATCGGCCTCGCCCGCGCGGTTCAGCAAAATGAGTGGCGGCGTGTTCCACTGGCAGGTCGCGAAGGAAGAGCCTTCGCAGGTGAATTATCAAACCGCCGACAATCCATCGACCAACGCGGCGGCGAGTCCCCGGCAGATCGTCTTTGGCGCGCGTCACGGCGTCACGGCCTTCGCGCCGGACTGGGTGCCGCTGACGCTGCTCGCCCGACCCTTTGCCGGCGACGATGAATCGCTGCACAGCATCCTGAGCCTGGCGACCGGTGAGCAGCAACCGGTCGTGCTGGCCCAGGCGGAGGAAACGATCCCGCTGGGCGCGTCGCTGGTCTGGGCCTCGACCAACGAGGTGCGGGCCGGGTTCGCCCAGGCCGTGATTCTGCACAACTCCGGTCCACCCGCCGAGGAAGCGGACGAGTCCGCTGACGGTTCGGGTGAGGCGGCCACCAAGATACAGAACGCCAAGGAACTGATTGAAGCGGGGAAACTGGACGAGGCGGAGGCGTTGTTGCGCGAGGCGGCGAAAGCCGATCCCGGCAATTCGATGGTTTCTTATTACTTCGCGCAGATCAACCGGGCGCGACAGCCAGTGGAAATCGAGCGCGCTGGACCAAGGGAGCCGCTTACGGACGGCAAGCGGAAATTGAT
>CAYXDZ010000422.1:0-3605 GCA_964463815.1 uncultured Verrucomicrobiota bacterium
ATTCCAGGAAGCTCAGGATGCTGAACAAGCTCGGGCACCGGAAGGGCGACATGCCAAGGTACTTCGACTGGAAACAAAACGCGAGCCGCACGCGCTCATCCTTGAAGAATCGCTTCAGGTAGGTGTCCACGGATTGGTGCGGACGCAGCATGGGCACCATCTTGAGAAGGCGCGTGTTGATGAGGTCCTGCCACTTGAGGAATGGATTCTCGAGGCACGGCTGCATGCGGTCGAGCTTCACGCGGTTTTCGTCGAGGAACCGGCGAAAGCCCGGTGCGTCGCCGGGCGCGAACTTCGCGATCTGCCGTTCCATCTGCGCCACGTCGGCCGTGGCGTCGAGGTGGCCGCCGCTGCCGAACTGGATGCGGTATTGCGGATCGAGCCGCACCATCTCCACTTCATCCCGCAGGGAGGTGCCCGCCGCGCGAAAGATCTCATCAAGGACTCGCGGGTAGAGGAAGAACGTCGGCCCGAGATCAAACTTGTAGCCGTCCGCTTCGATGCTCGAAGTCCGCCCGCCCACGATGGGCAGGCGTTCGAGCACGGTGACTTTGACGCCCGCCGCGGCGAGCAGGATGGAGGAGGCCAGGCCGCCCGGACCGGCGCCGATGATGATGGCGTGTTTGCTCATGTGGAATGGTTGTGGGGAGAAAGCGCGGGACCAATCAGGCGGCGAGCGTCTGCTCGCGGGGCGCGTCCAGGCGCTCAAACTGGCGACGGAGCTTGGTGAGGGCGATGTTCTGCAACTGGCGGATGCGTTCGCGGGTCAGCCCAAACTTCGCCGCAATTTCCTCGAGCGTTTTACCGGGACCGCCGCCAAGCCCGAACCGTTCCTCGATGATCATAAACTCACGCTGGTTCAGGGAGCCGAGCATGCCGGTGACGAGCCCGTGCATCATCTTTTGATCCATCTCTTCGAACGCGGACGGCATCTTCTCATCCATCACGATGTCGCCCAGCTTCGAGGACTCGTCCTCACCGATGGGCGCGTCGAGCGAGTTCATGGAGATGCAGGCGCGCTCCATACGGCGTACGATCATGTCGCCGAGGCCGAGTTCCTGGGAAAGCTCCTGCCGGTCGGGATTGCGGCCGTAGATTTCCTGCCACTTGTGCTGCACCTGGCGCATCTTGAAGAGGCGCTCCTGCACATGCACCGGCAGGCGGATCACCTTGGACTGGTTGGCGAGGGCGCGCTTGATCGACTGCTTGATCCAGTACGAGCCGTAGGTGGAGAACTTGCCGCCTTTGGCCGGATCAAACCGCTCGACCGCTTTCATCAGTCCGATGTTCCCCTCGTTGATCAGGTCGAGCAGCGGCATGCCGAGGTTCTCGTAGTCGCGGGCGATCTTGACGACGAGTCGCAGGTTGGCGCGGATCATGTGCTCCCGTGCCGCCTCATCGCCCTTTTTGATCCGGGCGGCCAGAATGACCTCCTCCTCGACCGTCAAGAGCGGAACCTGCCCGATCTCCTGCATGTAAAGATTGAGCGCGGTCTTCTGCGCGGGAACGGAGTAAACGGGAGTGTCGCTGACCGCAGGGTCAACCAACTCCCGCTGAACCGCCGGGGAGATGGGGGGAGCCACCACCGTGGATTTCCGATTTAGTCCGGTTGCTGCGGGAGCTTGGGCCGAGGCGTTTTTGAGGCGGGTCTGTTTCATAATGTGATCTTGTTGTATTTTTGTTTAACTCGATGTCTATGGTTTGTCAAATAATAAACCGGTATTGTTCAAACTTTGTTTAACTTTTAATTGACGACTTGGGTTCTTGTACAATCTTTAGAGCGTTTTCCGGCCAATTTGGTGCTGAATTGAGATTTTCCAGCATGATCAGGCTGTAAAGCGCGACGAATTCTTACAACTATGAGCGAAGGTGTTTTCTTGCATCCCATCAAGGTAGTGGCCCTCAGAACGGGGCTAAGCCCCCATTTGATAAGGGTTTGGGAGCGTCGCTACGGGGCGGTGACGCCGGGGCGGAGTGACACCCACCGGCGGCTTTACTCGGACGGTGAGATTGAGCGGCTCAAGCTGCTGCAGGCATTGACCGAATCGGGGCAAAGCATCGGGCGCATCGCGAACCTTTCGATCGAGCAACTTCGTGAGCTGGTGAAAAACGCCCGTTCCCAAGCCGAAAGCTCGTCCATCGAGGACCGCCGTGGCGAACGCCGGTCGATTGGCCGCGCGCACGTTGACCGCTGTCTCAGTGCGGTGGCTGATCTGGACCAACCCGGTCTGGAACGGGCGCTTCAGGAGGGTGCGGTTGCCCTGGGGCAGCAGGGCGTGCTGCTGCATGTGGTGGCGCCGCTGGCGGAGGAAGTGGGTGCTTTGTGGCAGGAAGGCACGATTGGCGTCGCGCATGAGCACTTTGCGTCGGCGATTCTCCGCACCTTTTTGGGCAACATGAGCCGGCCCTTTGCGCCCAACGAGAACGCTCCCCACATCATGGTGGCCACGCCGAGCGGGCAATTGCACGAACTGGGGGCGTTGATCGTCACCGCTGCCGCGGTGGCGTTGGGCTGGCAGGCCACCTACCTCGGGGCCTGCCTGAGTGCGACGGAGATCGCCTCCGCCCTCCAGCAGAAACCCGCCCGCGCGGTGGGCTTGAGCATCGTTTACCCGGCCGATGATCCCGCGCTGCCGGGAGAGTTAAGGCGCTTGCGTTCACTCATGCCTGCGGACGTGTCGTTACTCGTGGGCGGCCGCGGCGCCGCCAATCACCAGGAACTGCTGACGGAGATTGGGGCCGTCCAGTCCGGGGGGCCGCTGACCATTTTCATGGAGCGCCTCCAGGAATTGCGCGCCGGCAAATCGTAGTGGCGCTACCCGGAAACCCGGGTCGCCCGCCGCCTCAGAAACTCCTGCAAACCCGCCCGTAAGGAGTCAAACGCCAGCAAGTCAGGCGCAACTTCCTCAGGCTTGAGCCAAGCCACCTGGCTGACCTCCTCCAACGCCTGCGCTTCCTGCCCGGCGGCAACCGGTGCGGCGAACAGGAAATCCAGCACGGGGTAGCTCACCGCGTCGTAGAAATACTGGTTTTGATGCGAACACAGGAAGTCGAGCCCGCCAATCTCGATGCCCACTTCCTCCCGCACTTCGCGCCGCAGACCATCCTCGGCGCTCTCGCCGATGCCAATGAAGCCACCCGGAAACGCCAGCTTGCCGAGGGCGGGTGCTTTCGCGCGCGTGATGAACAACACCCGGCCGTCCGGACGCGTGACAATCGCCGCCGCCGCCGCCGTGGGATTGAAATAGAACACAAAACCGCAGGCCCCGCAGCGGAAGGGAATCACCGGACCAGCCTGACGCGGGGCCGCGCAGCGCGGACAGAAGACAAAGAGATCAACCGGTTCCATGGGAAACAAATCACCGCGACGGCCCCGGGGGGCGCTCAGCTCGGGCATCAATACTCACCCGCGGCCACCTGCCCCGAGACAATCGCCACCCCTGCCGAGGTCCCCAAGCGGGTGGCCCCGGCCTGGATCATGGCCTCGGCATTGGCCCGGTCGCGGATGCCACCGGAGGCTTTCACGCCGAAGTCCTTGCCCACCGCCTCGCGCATGAGCCGCACATCCTCGATGGTTGCGCCTGACTTGCTGAAGCCGGTGGAGG
>CAYXDZ010000423.1:0-3586 GCA_964463815.1 uncultured Verrucomicrobiota bacterium
CTCAAGGTTGCGTCATTGCCCGCGGCGGCGGCGGCGCGATGATCATGAGCGGCGACGGCTTCATGGCACCCAACGACTGGCAGGTGGGCATCTCGTATCGCTACCTCTACTCGGACCGGCATTTTCGAGGCCGTCATGAGGAGGCGTTCCGGCAGGAACAGAATACCCAGGTCATCAATAACTCGCACTTCATCGACGTGAACACCACCTACGCGGTATCCAGCCGCTTCTGGCTTACGCTGACCGTGCCGTTCGTCTATTACGATCGTTCCTCACTCTTTGAGCACGACAATGTGGGGCGTTTCCACACGCAGGCCAAGGGCTTGGCCGACATTCGGTTCGTGCCTTCTTACTGGTTGTTCGACCCCGAGACCACGCATCGCGGGAACCTGTCCTTGGGCGTGGGCGTCAAGTTGCCCACCGGTGATTACCAGGCGACCGACACTTTTCAGTCGGCGGGTGGTCCGATCGAGCGTTCCGTGGACTCCTCCATCCAGCCGGGTGACGGCGGCTGGGGCGTCGTGCTTGAAACCCAGGGCTTCCTGCAATTGGTCGGCAATTTGTCCGGCTACATGAGCGCTTCCTATCTTGTGAACCCCCGCGAAAGCACGCCGCAGGTGAATCCGCGGCAGAACGCCCGGTACGGTAACCTTTACTCGGTGCCGGATTCCTACCTCGGCCGTGTCGGCTTGGATTATGTCATCTGGCCCTCGCAAGGCTTGTCCCTGAGCCTGGGGGGGCGCATTGAAGGTGTCGCGCAGAAGGACTTGATCGGCGGCGACGAAGGCCGCCGTCGGCCGGGCTACGCCATCTCCGTCGAGCCGGGTATCACCTGGAGCAAGGGCCGCTATTTCGCGTCGCTGACGGTTCCCATCGCGGTGGAGCGCAATCGTCAACCGGACTACGGCAGTCTCGATGGCATGACTTACACGGGTGACTCGGCCTTTGCCGACTACACCATCAACGCCAGCTTTGCGTTTCGCTTCTGATTTTGTGGGGACGGATTCCTCTGGTGAGGTTGAAGCTGAAGGCGGCGGCAGGGTTTTCCCGCCGCCGCCTTTCGATCTAAAGCGCGCGGTTCAATCTGCGAACCGCACGGGCTACTCCCGCCCCTTTTCCAGAAACTCGCGGACGCGCGCGGAGCCGGTTGAATCCTTCAAGGACCAGGGGTTGTCGCGACTCGGCGCCACGCGCTTGCCTTGCGCGTCGGTGATCACCAACGCGGGCACGCCGTCCTTGAACACCGGTGCCTCGTAACGGTCGATCAGCGCCGTGTTGCGGTTGCGCCCGGAAGACCCCACGTCGATCGGCACCACCACATAGGACGCCGCGACAATCTCCTGGAGCGCCGGATCGGTCTCCAGCAGTCCGTGCAGGGCCTTGCAATACGGACACCAGTTCGCGCCGAACAACAGCAGCACGCGTTTGTTCTCCGCCTGCGCACGGGTCAGAGCCTCATCAAGCAACACCTTGCCGCTGACTTGATCCTTGAACGGCTTGCCGGTCGCCGGCCCGACGTCGCCCGGACTCTGGCAACCGGCGCTGACCAGCAGGCCGGTGAGGAACAAGGTGGCAAGGGTGAGCCTGGGAAAATGGAGTTTCATAGAGTGGTTACGCAGGGCAGGCTACCTCCGAGTGCATGACATTTCAACCGCCGCCCACCAGCTTGTCCAGGGCGTCGCGATGCGTGCGGCTCAAGGTCAGCCGGGTGCCGTCCTTGAGGATCACCGCCTGATCGCCGTGAAACAGCGGCTGCAACTCGCGCACGGTGCGCGGATGCACGATCACCGACCGGCTGATCCGGACAAAGCCGGCCCCGCCCAGGCGTTGTTCGATCGAGGATAACGTCTCGCGCATCAGATGCTCGACCTTGCCGAGGTGGAGCTTCACGTAGTTGTCCGCCGCCTCCACCCAGTCGATCTCGGTGGTGTTGACGAAGAGGATGCGGCCGCCGGTCTTGACGGCGATCCGGTCGGGCGCGGTGGTGCGGGCCGGAGGCTTCATCCCGGCGAGCAGCGCGGAAAGCTGGTTCTGCAACTCGGCTTGGCCGGTCGGTGCCGCCAGTTGCTGGCGGGCGCGGTTCAACGCCATGACCAGCCGCTCGCGGTCGAAGGGCTTCAGCAGATAATCGAGTGCGTGGACTTCAAACGCCTTAAGCGCAAACTGATCGTGCGCGGTGACAAAGACCACCGCCGGCCGCGCATCCGCCGGCAATTCCGCCAGCACGCCGAAGCCGTCCAGTTCGGGCATTTGCACATCCAGGAAGACCAGGTCCGGACTCAAGCCGGCAATTGCATCGAGTGCGCTGCGCCCATCGCCCGCTTCGCCGACGATCTCCACATCCGGCTCCCTGGCCAGCAGGCTCTTCAGCTTGCCACGGGCCAGGGGTTCATCATCGACGATCAATACGCGCATGGGCATGGGAGAGTGTTAACCGCCGGACTGGTCGGCTGCAACGCTGCGGCACGGCAATCGGATCATTGCCTGGAAACCGCCGCCGGCCGCATTGCCCAAGGTGAAGACGTGCCGGTTACCGTAGAGCTGGCGCAGGCGCGAACGCGTGTTGCTCAGGCCAACCCCTTCCTGCCAGTCACCGGGCGGCGCGCCGTTGCCAGTATCACGGACTTGGAGCACGAGCGCGTCGCCTTCGCGTGAGGAGCTGATTGTGACCCGGCCGGCCCGGGCGTGGGGTTCGATGCCGTGCTGGATGGCGTTCTCAACCAACGGTTGCAGGACGAGATTGGGCACGAGCAGTTCCTCGGTGTCCGGCGCGATCTGGAGTTCGATGGTCAAGCGGTCGCCGAAGCGCGTCTCCTCGATTTCGAGGTAGCGCTTGAGAAAGTGAACCTCCTCCCGCAGCGACGTCTCCTGTTGATCCGTCGATTCCAGGGCGTGCCGGAGCAGTTCACTCAGGCGGATGATCATCCGGTCGGCGGCGTCCACATCCTGGTGCATCAACGCCGAGATGGCGTGCAGGGTGTTGAAGAGAAAGTGCGGATTGAGCTGCATCTGGAGCGCCTGTAAGCGCGCCTCGACCAGCCGGCGCTCGAGTTCGGCGGTGCGCGTGACGCGTTCCTGAAATTTCCGGTACAACTCCAGCGCGTGCGCCACGCTGAGGATCACCCAGTAGATGAGCAGGTTGAAATGCCACGTCTTGCCGAGCAGCACCTTGAACGCTTCGACGTAGCTGGTGCCCGTCATCGCACCTGGTTGCCAGAGGGCGACCAGACTGCGCAGGGTGACGAACAGCACCGAGAAGACAATGCTCGTCATGAAATGAATCGCGAACCGGGCGCCCCAGTCCGGGCCGTCCAGTCCAAAGCGCCGGGCCTGCCGCAGGGGAATCACTGACAGCAGCGCGAACACGTACCAGTCCGCGAGCGAGTGGCTGAGCGCCTGATGCCAGGACACCGGGCGACCCGTCTGCGAACTGCTGATGAAGAACTGGCCGGCAAACGACAACCCGATCAACGTCCACAACCCGAAGATCGGGAGAAAGCGAATCCAGCGTTTGGAAGTGGCGGGTGTGGACGACATGCGCGAACTGGCCCGAGTCTAGTCAGATGCCCGGCCCAGCGTCCAGCCG
>CAYXDZ010000424.1:0-2060 GCA_964463815.1 uncultured Verrucomicrobiota bacterium
AAGAAACCTGGCAGCAATACGGGCGCAATCTCGTGCGGGCCTTCCGCCAGTTTCAGGACGCCGGCAACCTGGAGATCATCACCACGGCGGCGACACATGCCTTGTTGCCGTTGGTGAATCACGCCCCCTCCGTCCGCGCGCAAATCCTCGTGGCGCGGGATGATTACCGGAAGCATTTTGGCTGCGATCCGCGTGGCATCTGGCTCCCCGAGTGCGCCTACACCGAGGGGATCGAGGCGGTCTTGCAAGAGGCCGGCCTCCAGTGGTTCACGGTGGATACGCATGGGTTGTTGCACGCGCATCCGCGACCGCGCTACGGCGTGTTTGCCCCCATCGTGCTGCCGAACGGCGTCGCGGCGTTTGGGCGCGATCTGGATTCCGCGCGGCAGGTGTGGAGTCGCAATGAAGGTTATCCAGGCGATCCGCGTTACCGGGACTTTTACCGCGACATCGGTTTCGATTTGGACTGGGACTACGTGCGGCCGTATGTGCCATCGCCCGAGCTGCGGGGCTTCACGGGGATCAAGTATCACCGCATCACCGGCTGGCAGGGTCGCAAGGAAGTGTATGATCGTGAGCAGGCGCTCCGCCTCGCCGCCGAGCATGCGCAGCACTTCCTCGATGCCCGCCTGGCGCAGGTCCAACATTTGAACGGAATCATGGACCGGCCGCCGCTGCTCGTGTGTCCGTACGACGCCGAGCTGTTCGGCCACTGGTGGTACGAGGGGCCGGAGTTTCTCAACTTCCTGCTGCGTAAAACCTGTTACGATCAGCAACTCATCCAGCTCACGACCCCGGCGGATTATCTCGCGCACAACCCGACCCAGCAGGTGGCCAAGCCAAGCGCTTCGAGCTGGGGCGAGGAAGGCTATTATCGCGTCTGGTTGAACGAGAAGAACGAGTGGATTTATCCGCATCTGCAGGTTGCCCAGGAGCGAATGACCGCGCTGGTGAAACGGTTTCCCGAGCCGACCAAGGTGGAAGCGCGCGCGCTCCAACAGGCCGCCCGCGAGCTGTTGCTGGCGCAATCCAGCGACTGGCCGTTCATCCTGCGCACGGGCACGAATCCGGACTACGCGCGCCGCCGGGTGAAGGAGCATCTGGTGCGATTCATCGCGCTGCACGAGCAACTGTCGTCATCCCTCAAGATCGACCGTGAGTGGCTGGCCGGCATCGAGGCCAGGGACAATTTGTTTCCGGAACTTGAGTTCCGACATTTCGCACACTGACTGTTTTGGCCCGAACAGCGTGCGAAAGTGCTCCGCAGTGCTATCGACAACATCCCCGCATTCGGTTATCCAAATACGCACATGAAATTGGACGAGCAGCAGAAACAACAGGTCGCCCGGTGGTTGAACGAAGGACTCAAGCTCGCGGACGTGCAGAAGCGCCTGGAGCAGGAGTTTGGCATCTCGCTGACCTACATGGAGGTCAAGTTCCTCGTGTCAGATCTCGATCTTAAGCCGAAAGATCCCGAACCGGAGAAGCCGGCCGCCCCGCCGCCCGCAGGCGGACCAACTGGCGGTCAGCCGATGGGAGATGACATGGCGGACGACCTGCCTTTGGACGATGAGAGCCATCCACCGACAACCGGCGGCGTCCGGGTCGCGGTGGATCAACTGGCGCGTCCGGGCGCGATGATCAGCGGCAAGGTGACCTTCGCCAACGGCAATTCCTGCGAGTGGATGCTGGATCAGATGGGCCGACTGGGACTGGTGCCCGCCGCAGACGGGTTCAAGCCTGGTCCGGACGATCTCCGCGACTTCCAGCTCGCACTGCAAGTTGAGTTACAGAAGCTGGGATTCTGAACGGCCTGAGGGTTGGTGAAAGCTCAAACACGCTCGACATCAGACAATTGCGCATGCTGACCCAAGTTTTCATCATCTGGCACCACCATCGCTGTTGCATTGACGACAGCTAATCCTGAAAACAAAACTCATCACAACCATGAAACTCAAATCACTACTGTTCTCGCTGATCGCCGGTCTGGGCCTCACCGCCGGCACCCATGCTCATGCCGCCGCGTACATCAAGTTCGACGGTGTGGACGGCGAAGCCAC
>CAYXDZ010000424.1:2160-3566 GCA_964463815.1 uncultured Verrucomicrobiota bacterium
CGTTGAGCCTCAACTACGAAGAGATCAAAGTGACCTACACGGAGCGGGATGAAGCCGGCCAGTCCAAGGGCAACGTGGAATACACCTGGAAGGTGGAAGAGGGCGAGTAGTCGCGGGAGTCCATTGCTCATCAAACCATCATGAAAACCAACTTCAAGACCCTTGTGCTGACAGCCTTGAGCAGCGTGTTGCTAGTGCCGCTGGGCGGTCACGGGGCCGTATTCATGAAGCTGGGCGACATCAAGGGCGAAGCCACCGATGAAGGCCACAAGGAATGGATCAATCTGAGTTCGTTTTCCCACGGCATCACGGAGCAAAGTGATTCCGCCTCCGGCTTGCCGACCGGCAAACGCCAGCACAAGCCATTCGTCGTCACCAAGCCGGTGGACAAGGCTTCGCCCCTGCTGCTGGGCCTGCTCACCCAGGGTGGTGTGGTGCCGTTCGTGCGCCTGGATTTTGTCGCCGACGGTCCCCGTCCCCGGTTCTACCAGATCACGCTCGAGAATGTTCTGGTGAGCTCCTATCAAACCGGCGGTTCCGCGGGCGACGAGGTTCCGACCGAATCGCTCAGCCTGAATTACGAGAAGATCAAGTGGACCTACACCGAGTTTGACCAGGCCGGTCGAGGGGACCGGGATCATTCCTTCTATTGGAATCTGCTGACCGAGGCCGGGACGACCGACGAACTGCCTGCCGGCTCCTTTCGCGTCAGCGGTGGCAGCGACAGCTCCGCGCCGACCGGAGTGGAATTCAAACTCAAGTGGACCGGGTTTGAGGAATTCCTCTACAAGATCTATATGAGCGAGGAAGCCATGGGCCCCTATCGATTTCTTCAAGACTACCACCCGGAGCAGGATGGCAATCAGGAACTGACGCTGCCGCTGAACCTCTCCCGGATGTTCTATCAGATCGAAAAGGTGCCGGCACCTTGAAGGTCCCCGGCTGACCCACCGTTTCCCGACTCCAGTTCTGGACCGGCCTGCCGCCTCGCTGAGGCTGGAACCGGTCGCGGACGGGAGTTTCCGCTTCCCTTCGCGGCCTTCGCCACTATCTTCTGCGCGTGCCCGCCGGCACAGAACTTAGATGGACCCGAAGTACATACGTAATTTCAGCATCATTGCCCACATCGACCACGGCAAGACGACTTTGTCGGACCGGTTGCTCCAGCGCACCGGTACGCTCGCCAAACGCGATTTGCAGGAGCAGCACCTCGACTCGATGGACCTCGAGCGGGAGCGCGGCATCACGATCAAGGCCCATCCGGTCACGATGTATTACAAGGCGAATGACGGGCACACTTACGAACTAAACCTGATCGACACGCCCGGCCACGTGGACTTTGCCTACGAAGTCTCCCGGAGCTTGAGCGCCTGTGAAGGCGCGCTGTTGATCATCGATGCGGCCCA
>CAYXDZ010000425.1:0-3548 GCA_964463815.1 uncultured Verrucomicrobiota bacterium
TGCTGATCATCGCCGTCGCGTTGCCGGCGTTTCTGCACGGCACCTACAACGCCGTTACGCTGAATTCGGTGCTCTCGAGCCTGGGCGTGGCCTTGATCAGCGTCTTTGCGCTCAACCTTTACCTGGCGAAGAGCCGCGATTTTGAACGCGTCCTCCAAGGGCGGTGAGCTACAACTGACGTACCCGCGACTCCATCCAAACCAATTCAGCCATCATGAAACACTTCACCGCATTCCAATCGACTCTCACCGGTGCCCTGTTGCTGACGCTCGGCGGCTGCGCTCACCGCGCCGAGCCCAAGTTCGTCGCGCTGTTCCCCGAAGATGGCGAACCGGCCGGCTGGGTGGTGCGGCACTGGGCCGACGTGAATAACCCGCCGCCCGCGCCGGTCGCGTGGGAAGTCCGCGACGGCATTTTGCACGGCGGCAAAAATCGCGGCACGTGGCTGCTCAGCGAACGCGAATACGCGGACTTCATCATCGAGTTTGACTTCAAACTGGGTGAACTGGGCAACAGCGGACTCGCGTTGCGCACGCCGCTGGCGGGTGATCCGGCGTTTGACGCGCTCGAACTCCAGATGGCGGACTTCCGTTACAACCCCGACGCCAAGCCTTCCGAATTGACCGGTGGCATATACCGGGCGATCGCGCCGCTCAAACAGGTTTACCGGCCGACCGAGTGGAACAGTTATCGCGTGGAGTTGCGCGGCCCCAGCATCAAGGCGTGGCTGAACGGGGAGTTGATCCAGGACGTGAACCTCGACGAAGCGACGGCCGAGGTGAAACGCCACGACGGCACAGATGCCGTTCCGCTCAACCGCCGCCCGCGCCGAGGTCACATTGGCTTTCAGGAACTCGGGCGCGACGGCACGCAGGTAATGATTCGCAACGCGCGTCTCGCGGAGCTGAAGTGACTCCAGCCTGGCTGGAAACCGGCGGCGCGGTGGCACTTACATTTCGCCACGAACCATGCGAAACCTCGGAGCCAACCGATGTCTCCACGCTCAGAAGTCCTTGAAGTCGCCGGACGATGAACCGGCACCTTTTTCCACGGGAAGCGATGCCGACCTGGAACACGTCGCCGCGAATCTGTCCCTGCGCCCGGAGTCGCCAAATTTGGCGAAAGGACCAGCCGTGAGTTCGGATTTCGCAAATGACGTTCGTCCCGGGCTGACGTGCCAAGCTTCGCGATCTGCCCTGGCGGTGTGATCGTCACCGCCACCAACCAGCAGGAGCAACTCATCAACGACCGACTGCTGGCTGGCGGCCTGGGCCTTCAATTCCTGGGCCGCGCTGGCCGTTTCCTCGGCGGTGGCCGCGGTGGATTGCGTGACTCTCTCGATTTGCGTAACGGCGGAGTTCACCTGACTGATGCCCTGGGCCTGCTCCTGCGATGACTCGGCGATCTGGCCGACCAGTTCATCCACCTGCCGGGCCTTGGCCGTGATCTCTCGCAAGCCCACCGACACCTTGTCGCATACTTGGACTCCTTGACTGGTCTTGATGATCGCGTCCTCGATACGACTGGCGGTGTCGCGGGCCGCCTGGGCGCTGCGTTGCGCCAGGTTACGTATCTCCTCGGCGACGACGGCAAATCCAGCCCCGGCGTCGCCCGCGCGGGCGGCTTCCACGGCCGCGTTCAGGGCGAGGATGTTGGTCTGAAAAGCGATCTCGTCGATGTGCTTGATGATCTTCGCCACCTCGTCACTCGAAGCTTTAATGGCGGCCATGGATTGCCGCATCTGCTCCATGTCCTGTGCTCCCGCGTCGGCGGCTGTGCGGGTCTGGGCGGAAATCTCCTTGGTCTGCCGGGCGGCGGTCGCGTTGCGCCGCACCATGCTCGTCATCTCCTCGAGCGAGGCGCTCGTTTCCTCCAGCGACGCGGCCTGATGGCAGGCCCCTTCCGCCAACGTGTGACTGGCACCGGCCAGGGCACCGGCGGACAACGCGGTTTGCTCGGACCCCTCGGCCAGGCGTCCGGCCAGGCGGGTGAGTGCGAAACGAATCTGCCGGGAACCTCCAGCCACCAGCCACAGCGCACCGGCCGCAAACACCACGGTGAAGCCGCCCCAGGTCAGCACCGCGCTTCGGCTGTCAGCGAAGGCGGCCGCGGTCTGTCGGGTTTGCATTTGGGCGATCCCGTTGAGGTGCTCCCTCGTCGCGCGGGCAGCGACCTCCAGCGCTCGCGTCAGCTCCGGCAGTTCTCCTTCAAAGATATCGCGCGCGGTGGGCGCGTCCCGTTCGAGCGCGGCCCGCATCCGGGTGACGGCTTCAACATAGTGGTTCCAGCTCTCACCGAATTTCACCAGTTGCCGGTGCCCGGCTTCATCCCTGACCACCGCCTGCAACTTGCCCAAGGCGGCGAGTTGTTCCCGGTGCAGGGACTCCAGTTCGGCCACTTTGGCCGGACGATGCTCCACATCTGCCAGCAGCAACTCGGTCGCGTGGCGTCGATGGCGATTGAGATTGGTTTCCAACGCCGCGCTGCCTGCCAGCCCCGGCCACGCCGTCCGCTCGAGTTCGTGCGCGGCCAACACCCCGTCACGACTGGCGCGCCATTGCAGAAACGATTGCCATCCGAGCACGACCAGCAAAAGGCCCACCAGCAATTGAATGCCCTGAAAGGCCCGGCGCACGGATGTCATCTGCGTTGGTTTCATGTCAACTGAACGGAACCAGTCGTCGGTCGGCCCGTCGGCGAAGGCGGACGAGCCGCATGGCGGTAAGAATGCGACACCATCGCTGTATCGGCGGGTGGGGAGTTTAGCTTGAGAAAAGAATCAAGCGCGGCGGGCTGCGGGAGCCGCGAGGAGTGAGCCTCCGATCAGAGCTGTATCTGCCGGCCCTGCTGGTAACGCGCCCAGTCGGCGGCGGTGTCAATGTCCTCCAGCGTACGCAGCAGATGAACCTTCAAGCCGGCCGCCTGCGCGGCCTTGAGGGTGGTCGCCAATACCTCACCCGTGCTCCAGGGAATGCCGCGGAAGAGACCTTCGCTGCCGGCGCGCAGTCCGATCAACCAGTAACCGCCATCCACCGCCGGCCCGAGCACCACCTGATGGGTGTCAAGGGCAGCCTCCGCTTCGTTGAGATCCGTCGGGGTAAGATAGGGGCAGTCCGTGCCGATAATCAGGCAACGACTGAAGCCCGCTGCAACGCTGTCCGCCACCGCCCGTTCCAGCCGCGTACCCAGATCGCCATCGCCTTGCGGCCGCAACTGCCAGCCCGGTCGAAGCCAGGGGGCCAGTTCGTCGGCGGCGTCATCGGGAGTGAAGCGTAGTTCCACTTCGAGCACTGGCAGTTCCAGTTTGGGGAGCAAGTGGTTCACGAGCGTGCAATAGGCGGCGCAGGCGGCGTCAGCGCCCAGCACGACGGCCAGTCGCGTCTTGACGAACCCCGGACGGGGTGCGCGAACAAACACGATGAGTCGGGTGTCGGACAAGGCGGACGGAATACGGCCCGTCGCGTGAACCTGCAATCTTGAATTGCCTGGCTCCGCCACCGATGCCGGCGGTTTACTGTTCGTTGCATGATGGATTGTATTGTGCTTTG
>CAYXDZ010000426.1:0-3545 GCA_964463815.1 uncultured Verrucomicrobiota bacterium
CAACCTGTTTATCACCTATTTCCAGTCGTGCGATCTTCACCTTGACCTGGAAGGCGGCAACCCCGACGCAATCAACGACAGCTACCTCGAACACCCTTACTACCCGACCCAGGAGGGACTCGAAATATCGAGCTACTTCAGCGTGACCAAGGGCCGCTTCGGCGCCTGGCAAGGCGTGATCACCATTCCTTACGAGATCATTTTCAACTTCCCCTCCGTGTCGCTCCGCTACCGAAAGTCGGAGGGCGACGAGTTTCGCCAGTTCCTTATCAACTTCCTGCCCGAGCGCGGGGAAGACATCGGTCTGGAGCTGGGCTTCGACAAATTACGGTTTGAGTCCAGCACCCGTGCAATTGCCGCTTCCTTCGTCGAGGGTTCCAACAATCCCGAATCGACCGAGGTCATCGCCAAGCGACCCGGGGCGGGGCACTACGGCACCTTCTTTATTACCTATGAAGACTATTCCACGGAGGAAGTTCGGGAGCGCGCGGTCGATTGGGCGGTGGGGGCGCTCGCCAGTCGGTTGTTGTTCCCCGGCGCGTTCGGCGGCACTCCCGAATTGAAAGCCCTTTACCGCCAGATCGACACCCAGGAAACCGGTGTCGTGGTGGCCATCTATGGCCTCACCGCCACCTATAACACCATCGTCGGTACGCCGGCTGCACCCTGACGGACTCGCGAGGCCCGCAGCGGAGGGGTTGCGCTCTCGGGTAAAAGCAACGCGACGGTCCGTTACCTCAAGCCGGTTCGACTACGCCCGCCCCTTTCCGTTGCACCCACACGTAGCGGAACCTTAACCCGCCGCCGGCGGGCATTCACAAAGGCACACTCTTTGTGAACGTGGACAGCAGCGTGTGGCTCGACGAGATCGTACGTTACCGCCGGAAGGACATTCTCACGCGCCTGAAAACGGCGTTCGGCAGCGAGCTGATCCAGCGCATTTCGTTTCGTGTGGGGTGAGGCGCGACTGAGATTCATTGCTGCTTTCTGGAGCTTCTGATAGGAGGCGTGGATTCGCATGAGGTTCATTGTCGCATGGCTGCTCGTGTCATTCGGGATGTTGTCCCAGGTGGTTCCGGCAAAGGCCGCCGAACCGCTGGTGTTGCAGGTCAATTTCGCCGTGACGAACGGTGTGATCCGCGCGTTGCACGGCGTGAACAAGGGTCCGCTCGGGCCGGGCGGATTGATCGATCTGACGGCGGAGCATCGCGCGCTGGGCATCCCGTTCACCCGCCTGCACGATTGTTACTGGCCGAATCCCTACGTCGTGGACATCCACGCGGTGTTTCCCGATTTCAACGCCGATCCCGCCCGGCCGGAGAGCTACGACTTCCGGCTCACGGACGAATACCTCGCGGCCGTGCGGGCGAGCGGCGCGGAGATCGTCTATCGGCTGGGTGAAAGTATCGAGCACACGAGCGTGAAACGCTTCGTGCATCCACCGGCCGACTACGAAACGTGGGCGGCGATCTGCCTCGGCATCATCCGCCACTACAATGAAGGCTGGGCGAATGGCGTTCGCCACGGCATCCGTTACTGGGAAATCTGGAACGAACCGGAGAACCGGCCCGCCATGTGGAGCGGCACCGACGAAGATTACTTCCGGCTGTATCGCGTGACGGCGACGGCGATCCGGCGCGAGTTTCCGGACCTGAAACTTGGCGGCCCGGCGGTCGGGGCGAGTGGCCGCTTCGTGAACGGTGCGTTTCAACCGACGGAGTTCGTGACCCACTTCCTGAAACTCTGCCGCGCCGAGTCGCTGCCGCTGGATTTCTTCTCGTGGCACTGCTACACGGCGGACCCGGCCGAGCTGGTGGCGCGCGCGAAGGCGATCCGCAGTCTGCTGGACGAGCAAGGCTTCACGAATACGGAGAGCCATCTCAACGAATGGAACTATCTCCCCGGCAATTCCTGGGAGCCGCTCGCGCGCAGCAGCCCCGCGCCCGCCCGGCAGCGTTACTACGAGGAGATGGCCGGCGCGCCCGGCGCGGCATTTATCACGAGTACGCTGATCGAACTTCAGGACGCGCCGCTGGACGTCGCCAATCTTTTTCACGGCGAGCTGGGTGCGTTCGGTCTGTTCAACGAGTTCGGTGTACCGCAGAAAAACTATCATGCGCTGCGCGCTTTTCGAGGTCTGCTCGACACGCCGCACCAGGTTGAAACCGGCGGCGGAGTTCCCGGCCACCTGGCGATCGCGGCGGGCATGAATGCAACTCGTACTGAAGCCCGCGTGTTGATCAGCAACTTCAATCAGCCGCAGTCGGAGTTGCGCGTCACGCTGACCAACCTGCCCTGGACCGGCGACACCTTGATTGAACTCCGGACGGTGGATGCGGAGCGTGAATTCGAGGTCGCTCGAGTCGAGGTCATCTCCGCTTCCCAGCCGGTGTTCACGGTGAACCTCGCCCGTCCGGCGGTTGCGCTGGTCACGTTACGGCCGGCGACCACCGCCGCGAACGAGCGGTTGATCATCACTTCGCCGGCCAACCGGCTGGTGTTCCAACGCAACCGGGAAGGCCGGGCTTCGATTCCCATTGCCGGCCGGACGGCCCTGCCGGATGCGGTCATCGAGACCCGGTTGGTTCCTGTCAGCATGCCCGGTCAGGCGGGTGATTGGGAGCGCGTGACCACGGTTCAAACCGACGGAACATTTCGGGGCCGCCTTGAAGCAAAGGCCGGCTGGTACACCTTTGAACTGCGCGCGCGTCCGGCGCAGGCGCCCGCCGCCGTGGCCCAAGTGGAACGCGTGGGCGTGGGCGAAGTGTTCATCGTCGTCGGGCACTCGGTGGCACAGGGTGGTGACATCAACCTGCCGGGCAGTGCGGACGATCGCGTCAACACGATCGCGCTGGAGCCGGATCGTGAACGCGACTACGAACGCACCGGCGATTCGGGGTTGCTTCCCGCACTGGCGGGCAGCGCGTTCACCGCTTCCGTGAAACCGGCACCGTTTGGACACGGACCTTACTTTTGGGCGCGCTTCGGTGAACTGGTGGCGCAGCGGGAAAATGTGCCGGTCCTGATCCTGAACGCCGCGTTTGGCGGGACGAGTCTCGAGCACTGGGCGATGTCAGCCCGCGGCGAACCGTTCGAGCATGGTTTCGTGAGGTCGGCGATCCGGATGCCCCATGTCAATCTGCGCAATGCGCTGCTGCGGTATGCGTCCGTGACCGGCGTGCGAGCGCTGCTGGCGGATCAAGGTCAGAACGATGCCGGACAGACCGACGCCACGGTGGTGTTCGCGAATTACCGGACCTGGGTCGCGCAGGCGCGGAAAGACCTGGGGCACCCGGAACTGGCGGTCCTGGTGAACCGGCAGACGCCCCATCCCAACCGGACGGCGATCCGCCAGGCGCAGGAGCGAATGATCCGCGAAGTGGCCCACTGCTTCGCCGGACCCGACTACGATCAGTTGGCGGACGCAGATCGCTACGACCGAATCCACCTCAGCGCCGCCGGTGCGGAGCAGGCGGCCCATCTGTGGGCGGCGGCGTTGGACGCGGAATTTTTCCGCCGGTCGGTTCCGTACCAACCCCGGTAAC
>CAYXDZ010000427.1:0-3533 GCA_964463815.1 uncultured Verrucomicrobiota bacterium
ATCAGCTATGCGCTGCACCAATGCCAGACCAAGACACGGAAAGAAGTGCTGAAGCTGGTAGTGTTGAAGCTGACGGACGAGCCCGAGCGGATGGACTGAAGGAAACCGACTCCTACGGTGCAATTGTAGCCGGCTCATCCGGCTTGGCCGCAGCGGCGGTTACCAGATACTCCACCAGTTCCTCCGGCTGCCACGAATTGCCGATGATGATGTTCTGCACCTTGCCGGCGGCATCCACCACCACCGTGCGGAGGTTGTGTGCGATCGTTCCGTCCGGCTTGTAGAATTCGAGACCGAACTGCTCCCCGATCGCCGTGATGTCGATCAACGACGCGGTCAGGTGGCTCCAGTGCTCGGGATTGTATTTGTAACGGGCGGCGTACGTTTTCAACACCGTCGGCGTGTCGAACTCCGGGTCCATCGTGATGCTGAACAGCCGCCAGTTCTTCGGCGCGTCCGGCCGGTTCAACAGGGCATCCTGCGCCGCCTGGAAGTGCGAGTACATCCGCGGGCAAAAATCGGGGATCGGGCAACGCGTGAAGATGAAGGTGAACGCGTAGGCCTGGCCCTTGAGATCATCGAGCCGCACCACCTGGTCCACTTCATTGGTGAAGGTGTAGTTCGGCATCAGGTCGCCCACATCCAGCGGTTCCACTTCGCGGACCAGCCGCCAGTTCTGGGGCTGCGTCAACGGCGTGCCCAGATCGGTCGGCGCGCTCTTGCGCAATTGATCGATCCAGTGCGCGTCTTCGGTGACGTTGAGGCGGAAGGTGATCTCGTCCGTGGCGGCCAGCCCTTCCAGTTCCTTTGCGTCGAGCACCCGGAGATTCATCGTCATCGCGGGCATGTAGTCGGGAATCTCCTCGTGCTTGATCTTGGCGGTCAACCGCTCGGGATACAGTTCCTCGATCACGCCCTTGACCTCGAACGTGCGCGGCGCGGCCGTTGCGGACTCGGCCACGGCCGGGGACTCTGAAGATGATTCCGGTTTGCAGCCGGCCAGGACCAGGGCGGTGACGGCGAACAGTGACAGCAGCGGAAAACGCGAATTCATGCGGCGAATTTTCACTGGATTCGCGGCGGGCGCAAGCGCGCGTTCAAGCGTGACGGCAAGCGCACCGGGCTTGCCAATCCCGCCGCGCGGGTGGTTGAATCCGGCCGTCATGCCGGTCGCCACTCCCAGCCAGAGCGCCGAGGATTATCTCGAACGCATTCATGAATTGATCGAGGACAAGGGTTATGCCCGGGTGGTGGACATCGCGTCCTCCCTCAAGGTCCGGCAGGCTTCCGTCACCAGCATGGTGCAGAAGCTCGGCGACCTCGGCTTCCTCAAGTATGAAAAATATCGCGGCCTGATCCTCACCGACGAGGGGCGCGACGTGGCCCGCCGGATCAAACGCCGGCACGAAACGCTGGCCCGCTTCTTCAGCCTGTTTGGATTGAGCGAAGAGACACAGCGCAAGGACATCGAAGGCATCGAACACCACCTCAGCCCGGAAACCCTCGCGACGCTTTCCGACCTGGCCGCGTTCCTGGAAGACAACCCGCGTGTCCTGGAAAAGTTCCTTAAGTCGCGCGACCACGGGGGCAAACCGGCAGTCAGCACCCGTTGACGAAAACGAAAAACCCCGGACAACCAAGTCGTCCGGGGTTTGAATTCTGACCAACGAGGGCTCAGGCCGGGAGCGCCTCGCCCACCTGGAAGCGGACGAACCGGCGCACTTCGACGGTATCGCCGAGCTGCTTGCTGACCGCCGCGATGTGATCCTTCACGGAGATCTCGCCGTTCTTCACGAAGCCCTGATCCACGAGGCAGTAGGTCTGGAAAAACTTCTCCAGCTTGCCCTCGACGATCTTGGCGACCGCCTGCGGCGGCTTGTCCTTGAACTGTTCGGCGGCGATTTCCTTCTCCTTGTCGAGAATGGCGGCCGGCACATCGGCACGCGTGACGCCGTGCGGTTGGGCCGCCGCGATCTGCAAGGTGATGTCGCGCACGAGCTGCTTGAAGCCTTCCTGCTCCACCGTCTCCGCCTTGCCGGTGCCCACTTCGACGAGCACGCCGACCTTGGCGCCCGTGTGAATGTAGGCCGCGACGACGCCGTGCCCGCTGACTTCGAGCCGTTGGTGCCGGGCAATCTTGATGTTTTCGCCGATCTTCGCGACGGCGGCCACGCGATCCGCCTCGAGATCGACCGCCGGGTTCTCGGCGATCTTCTGGGCGAGCTCCGCGCAAAACGCGCCGAAGGATTCGTTGCGGGCGACAAAGTCGGTTTCGCAATTCACTTCGACGAGCACGCCGGCTTTCGCGCCGGGCAGGATGTGCTGGACGATCAAGCCTTCATTGGCATCGCGGCCCGCCTTTTTCGAGGCGGACGCGGCCCCCTTCTTGCGGAGAATGTCCACGGCGACGTCCATGTTTCCCTCAGCTTCAAGGAGCGCCTTCTTGCAATCCATGAGGCCGGCTCCGGTCATCTCACGAAGTTTGCCAACGGCGGCAGCGGTGATTTCAGCCATAAATTATTTGTTCAGTTTGCGTTTGTTCCAAAGGGCGCAGCCTGCGGGGATGAACCGCAGGCTGGCCGATCAACGGGGAAAGTTCCGGACTCAGGCCTGGGCGGCGGCGGATTCGGCGGCCGGTGCGGGCGCGGCCTCGGCCACTTCCGGCTTTTCCTCGGCCTTCTCTTCCGCCTTCCGGCTGCGGGCGAATTTCGCGTCGTACTCCGCGCGGCCCTTGCTGACCGCCGCCGCCACCGCGCTCAGGATGATCTTGACGGAGCGGATGGCGTCGTCGTTCGCCGGGATCGGATAATCCACCAGGTCGGGATCGCAATTGGTGTCCACGATGGCGACGACCGGAATCTTCAGCTTGCGGGCCTCGGCGACGGCGTTGTGTTCACGCTTCACATCGACGATGAACACGGCGTCGGGGAACTGTTCCATGTCGCGGATGCCGTCCAAATACTTGAACAACCGGGCGTGCTCGCGGCGGATCATCGACTGCTCCTGCTTCACGTAATCCGTGATCGAGCCGTCGGCCTCCATCTTCTCGATCTCCTTCATGCGCTTGATCGAGTTCTTGATGGTCTTGAAATTGGTGAGAGTGCCGCCCAGCCAGCGCTCCGTGCTGAAGAACTGGCCGCATTCCTTCGCGGAGTCCTTCACGATTTCCTGGGCCTGCTTCTTGGTGGCGATGAACAGCACGCGCCCGCCGCCGGCGACTTTTTCGCGGAGGAAGTTGCACGCCTCCTGGAGCAGGGGCAGGGACTTGCTGAGGTCGATGATGTGGATGCCGCTCCGGGCGTCGAAGATGTAGGGCTTCATCTTCGGATTCCACCGCCGGGTCTGGTGGCCAAAATGCACCCCGGCATCCAGCAGTTCTTTGAGACCAACGTTCGCTTCTGACATGTTTTCCTTTGGTTGCAGATCCGCCGTTTCGGCGAACCATCCCGCGGAACACGGGATTGTATTCGATGTTGTTGTGGCCGGCTTCACCCACACGGGCGAAACGCGTTTCAGGCCGTTTCCCTCTCACC
>CAYXDZ010000428.1:0-3522 GCA_964463815.1 uncultured Verrucomicrobiota bacterium
ACTGGAACTCTCCCGCCCACGCCCTCAACTGACCGCCACTTCTGATCGCACCCGTTGCCTCACAGCCGCAGATACAATTTCCGCCGGTGCAGATACCAGCAGATCAAAACCGACAACAACATGCCGCCCACCGAGATCACCACCAGACCCAGGCCGTTCGCGAGACCGTCGGCGAACGCCTGCACCGGCCCGCCCAGCACCCGCGCGGCGAGCGCGTCGAAATTGATCAGGTTGCCGAGCAGATAAATGGTGATGGGGTTGAGGCCGATCCAGACGAACGGTTGCGCCCAACGGGAGATGCCCTTCACATCGATGATCCAGTAGAAGGCCGCGAAGAGGATTGCGCTCCAGCCGGCGGCGATCAGCACGTAGGAGCTGGTCCACAGCTTCTTGATCACATGAAATTGCAGCCCCCACAAATGGCCGAGCAGAATCGCCGCGACGCCCGCGCCGAGCAGCACTTGCACCCGGCGCTCCGGCGTCCAACGCGGGTCGCGCATCAACAAGCCGGCGAACACGCCGAGCAGGCACGTGCCGATCGCGGGCAGCGTGGACAACAAGCCCTCGGGATCATGCGTGCCGTCCCATTTGCGGAAGGGCAGGAACTGGGAATCGACCCAGTTGGTGAGATTCTTCCCTTCCTCGAAACTGGCGTGTTCCAGGCCGGGCACGGGAATGAAAGTAAGCATCGCCCAGTAGCCGGCCAGCAACGAGACGAGCGCGATCAGCAGCCCGCGCGGCTTGAGATACACGAAGAACAAGCCGGCGAAGAGGTAACACAGCGCGATGCGTTGCAACACGCCGACCAGGCGGATGCGATCAACCCCTTCCGACCAGCCGCCGTAATACAGCACGCCGATGAACCACAACAAGGCCGCGCGGCGGACGATGCGTTTCACCGCCGCCGGCCGGCCTTCCTGCTCGACCAGCCTGGTCAGCGAAAAAACGAGCGACACGCCGACGATGAAAACAAACAGCGGAAAGATCAGGTCGTAAAACCGGAAGCCTTCCCAGGCGACATGGTTCAACTGAGTGGCCAGCAGATGGACGATCCCCGAGTCCGCCGCCTGCATCTTCTCCAGTGCATGGCCGATGGTGTCCCCGCCCATGATCCAGAACATGTCGAAACCGCGGAGCGCATCGAGTGACATGAGACGTTGGGAAACGGCCACGGATCGGGCGGCCGGGGCGGGGGTGGCTGGGTTCATTCGCGGAGGATGCTAGGAGGACCGTGGAAAAAATCGAGTCCGACTTTTTGACGCCTGGTTTGGCGTTAACCCGGAATTCAGGTTGAAGCGACACCGCGCTTTGCTATGCAATCCCGCGCCGGCTGGCCGTCGAGTTGTTCGGTCAGTTGGCAAACGATTGATGAAATCCACCGTGCTCCGCCAATTGCTCGCCACGAATCCGCTCGTCGTGACGGGTTGTGGTGCGTTTTCCGCGGCGGGTGATTCGGTGGCTGCGCTCTGGGATCACGCAGTGAACGGGCGCGTTCCCGCCCAGGTGCGTGAGTTCTCAATCGGCGGGCGGCAGCGCTCGTTTGCAGTCTGTTCCGCGCCGGAAATTGATTCCCAACGACCGGAGCTGCATCCCGTGCGGCGCGCGGATCGCGTGGTGCAACTTGCGTGGCTGGCCGCCCTCCAGGCCCTGCAAGCCGCCGGAGTGACGCCAGCAAGTGACGATGCACGAATCGGCGTGGTCGCCGGCACGGCCCGCGGTCCGTTGAGCCGGCTGGCCATGGGGTTTGAACGGGTTGGTGCCGGCGGTCATCGGTATCCCCCTTCGCTGGCGGCGGATTGTGCGCTGGCGTCGCTGAGTGGCGCGCTGGCGCAGGGGTTCAAGTTCACCGGTCCCGGCGGAACCCTGGCAGCCACCTGTGCCTCGGGAGCCTTCGCCATCGCGTACGCCGCCGAGCAACTGCTGCTGGGCAAGGCGGACATCATGCTCGTTGGCGGCAGCGAGGCGCCCTTGGTTCCTGCGGTGCTCGCCCAGCTCGATGCGGCTGGCATGTTGGGCAGCCACCCGGACCCCGCGCAAACCTGCCGGCCCTTCGACCGCACCCGCAACGGACTTTGCCTGGGTGAAGGGAGCGCGTTTTTGGTGCTCGAAACCAGCGTCTCGGCAACTCGCCGTGGTGCCCGTCCGCTGGCCCGTCTGGCCGGCTGGGGACAGGCGGTGGATCTGGCCGGCCGGGTCGGTGTCAGTGAAGGAGCGGAAGGTTTGGTGCAAGCCGCGACCGCGGCGCTGGGCCTGGCGGGACTGGAGCCAACCATGATTGAACATGTCAATGCACATGGCACGGGTACGGTGATGAATGATTTTGCCGAGGCCCGCGCGATGCAAACAATCTTTGGGGATCGTGCCGCCCAGGTGCCGTGTTCCTCCACCAAGCCAGTCACCGGCCACTGCCTCGGAGCCACGCCCGCGCTCGAAGCGATCTTGGCCGTTGAAGCCTTGCGTCATCAGTTTATCCCACCGACGGCCAACTGCCATCTGCCCGACCCGGAGTGCGTCCTCGACGTGGTTCCGCTCACGGCCCGCCCCGCCAGATTGAACCACGTCATGAGCAACTCACTCGGCTTTTGGGGTTATCACGCATCGCTCATCTTCTCCCGCGTTTAGGGACCGACCGGATCGTGCTTTCTCACGCGATGCCGGGAACCGCGCCGGATCGGAGATCGGCGTTCCGCCACTTCCGCGGAATCGGGGGTGGGGTCCGCATCTGCCCGAGACTGAGGTGAGGCGGACTTTCTTCTTTCGCTGAATTGGTCGCTGACGCATTCTGCCGCTTCGTTCGCCTATGTCTTACCAGGTTCTAGCCCGCAAGTATCGCCCGCAGCGGTTTGAAGACGTCGTCGGTCAGGAGCACGTGACGCGCACGCTGGCCAACGCGATCAAGTCCGGCCGCATCGCGCACGCGTATCTGTTCACCGGCCCGCGCGGCACGGGCAAGACCACGCTCGCCCGCATCTTTGCCAAGTGCCTCAACGCCACCGACGGCCCGCGCGTGGACTTCGCCGATGATGATCCGAAGGCCAACGAGATCACCGAAGGCCGGTCGCTCGATGTCCTCGAGATCGACGGTGCGAGCAACAACGGCGTCGAGCAGGTGCGCGACCTACGCGAGACCTGCCAGTACGTGCCCGCTTCGTCAAAGTTCAAGATCTACATCATCGACGAGGTTCACATGCTCACGACGGCGGCGTTCAACGCGCTGCTCAAGACGCTCGAAGAACCGCCCGCGCACGTGAAGTTCCTCTTCGCCACGACCGACCCCGAGAAGGTGCTGGCGACGATTCTCTCGCGCTGCCAGCGGTTCGATCTGCGACGGATTCCGATCCCGCTCATCGTCGCGCATCTCGGTGAAATCGCGAAGAAAGAGGGCATCAAGATCGAGCCCGAGGCGCTGCGTGCCATTGCGCGCGGCGCGGACGGCGGCATGCGCGACGCCGAATCCACGCTCGACCAGCTCATCAGCTTTTGCGGCGACACCATCGTCGAGGCAGACGTGCTCTCGATGTT